>JAKUOE010000067.1 GCA_022449845.1 Candidatus Thalassarchaeum sp. | reverse complement strand
TCCTCTGTAACTTGGGGTAACGGCAAATCGCCCATATGAATCGTGTATGTTCGGCTTGGTGGTACCTTTGCGCCTCGAAGCCATTGAATCACCCATTGCGCTCCATGTGAAGCCGCCTCAGCAAATCCAAACTGAATGTTCCCAGTTTCTACAGCTTCATCCAGTTGACAACTCGCAGATTCTCCATCTGGAAGCGGTGGAAACATGTTGAGAACTCGAATATCGTCCAGATGGCTCCACATCAGGAAACCATCACCTCGACATCGCAGGTCTAGCCAAGCCTCCGCATTCTCATGAACAAGTCTTCGCGGCTCTTCACGATCCACAGCAACGACAACTAGGTCATACTCCGATAGGTCAGTGTCCGCCGAAAAGTTGTCAGCAATAGGCTTCAAAACCACACCACGCTCTTCCGTAACCCCAACATCTCGAAGTTGTCGAACAAGAACCTCAACCTTCGGCTTGCCAACATCACTAGCCCCAAATCGCTGATGTGGTAGGTTTCGCTCCTCCACAATATCCCCATCCATCAGAGTTAGTGTTGTTGCACCGCATTGTTCTGATAGGCCACTAAAGGCAATAGCCCGGGAAACCGAATCAGTCAGCAATCCACCAATTCCACCTGCACCTATTATCAATACACCAGTCATTTTTCTTCATCCTCATCAAACAAATCTTTCAACGCTTCTGCTCGAACTTCAAACGCCTCTTCCTTACTTTCGCAATTCGCCAATCTCTCCAAATATCCGACATACTTAACCACGTCTGTAAATGTCACATCAGATGGTGTTTGTTGAGCACCCCAAGCAACTGGATAAGATTCACGAAGCTCACGGCGAAGCGTGTTCATTGGTGGTTCAAAAGCACCACGCAAATCATTGGCAAGCAGCATGATTGTTGAAGCTACATGATCACCGGGCCAACAGTCCGGCATTCTTTCCCGAGATTCATGAATGCAAATTTGTTCCCAATTGCCGTTACGGTAATCGTACCAGTGCACGGCGAAATCCATCATTCTTCTGTATGCATGCATCAACGTACCAATTGCAAGTTGCTCATCCATTCCATCACCACCATCAAAGTCGATTTCATGGAATCGCTCAGCCATCAATCGCGCCGCACGCGAACGATAATTGACGGTAATGCGGTACATTGTTCCGGACGAACCCTTGACACGAATGGCAAAAGTATCCGCATCATATTGGTGGTTTCCCCCCCCTTCATCAATCACTCCACCCGCATCATCGAGCACCTCGAATAAGAATTCTAGCGAGCGATTGTGTGGTGGCAATCCTGCACAGTAAAAGTTGGTCAGAATCCTTTCTTTCTGTCTATCTTTGTTTTCATCATCTATATTTTCCATATTTTCACATCCTAACCTCATCACCCTGAGGAAGGGGCTCCCTCTGTCCCGGGAGCGTGAGACCCAGTCCTTTCCTGGCGTCACAGTTCTGTCTCTGTCGTCATCCTGTAGCGACAACGAACTCAATCGTCGTCACAGTAACCATCGATTCCGTCCATGTTGCCGATCTGGGTAAGAATCAGCGGTCCTAGAACCGCGACTCCAACGCCGATGGCGGCAACTTTGAACAAACCCTTCAGCAAGCCCATTGTTATCATCTCCATTTTTTGTGGCTCTATCCCCGAGCCGAGAGGGGACCAGTCCTTTCCCTGGCAGTCAATTGAGGGCGGCTCCCCCCGGCCCAGCGGACCGGGGGTATGCCTGTCATCATCCCAGCCAAGAGAGGCTGGCAGGTCTGTTGCGGGTACTGTGATTGTTCAGTAACCACCTACAAGAGCGGGCATGATTCGAACACTCGAAACCGTGGACAGGTTGGCCTCATCAATTTGACCGGGGTCGGTCAATCGCTGATCCACATATGTCCATGTTCCTGCGGTCGAATTCTGCTGGATAGCCTCAACCGTTTCGGTTGGACTCAGTTCCAGCAATTGCTCGCCTGACTTGTCAGTAATTTGAACACGAATCGTATTTTCCATACTGTCTCCTCTGCAGTTGCTTGACCTCGTCTACGAGCCGAGTCCGGTACATCACCGGCAGGTAGTCATTGGATTCGGGCGTCACTCCTCCTCCTCCTCTTCAATGGACCAATCCTCAAGATTGGTCTGGAATCGATCGATGACACGCCGCCATTGTTCGAACAAAGCTCGATGGTCAACTGGCTCGTCAGGCACCTCACCTCTTGCTCGGCGCCATCGCCGATACAGTCTCCGCGGGTCCCCAGCTTCACCAGGCATATTCCCTAGAGCACGCCGCCACAAGTTCTCGATATTCACGTTGCGAACCCCTGGGTTTGCATGGCGAACAGTTCGTGGACCGAACACGTGTCTAGCCAACGTGTCAATGTGTCGAGCCGACATTTGGTCGTCATATAGAGCGAGAACAAGACCGGCCAGAATGTCACCGAATACGACGGTGTGCGCACTGACTGGGTCGATGCAAATGGGTGGGTGCTGGTCCCCAACTTCACGTGAAACGATGTAGTAAGGAGGGTGGGGGCGCGGTCTGATTCGATACACATTGCCCGAACTCCCGGTTACGCGAATGTATTCATCAACGAATGCAGCCCGGTCACCTAAATCATTGCCAACCTCCTGCAGAAATCGGAATGATCTCGCCCACGCCGCTGGATCTCTGGCAAGGAATTCATCCTCACCAACCAACCAAAGGAACAACCCTGTGATGAAGCGACGTTTGTTGGCTAGGCCAAAGTCACCTCGTAGGAGATGCGCAATTTGCTTCCGCATCATCGGGTTCGATGGAAGGTGCATGACACCCACCTCTTCCAACTTGGCCAACTCTTCGTTGATGACCTCATCAGGTAGGAACGGCACTGAACCGTTACTCGGGAACTCTTGCAACTGCATCGCTGTAAGAGCAAACCCCCACGCTCTGTCATTGAGTGGCCCTAGATAGGGGAAGCCCAACTCAAAGATCATTCGTCGCTCAGCCCAACGACCTCCACCCTGACTGTCTCGCATCTGTAGAAACCGCTCCCGCATCTCGTTACGATCCTCAACGCTGATACGGGAGTCAGGACGAATCCAAGCGGGAACCCTTCGTGTCCGTCGCAGGGAAACTCGAACCCAGCCAGTGCAACAACCACATAGTGTGAATCGGCCACCGCGACGAATCTGTTTGAGATCCTCTGAAGGCGAATCACAACTGTCGCAGATTCCCTGATTTGCAGCCACTCTGTCCACCTCAATTCTTGTTCTTTATAAGCGGTACAATGGCGCATAAAACCGACACACTGCGAAGCAGCACTCACGGCCTACCTTCAGCCGTGTAGGGGGTATTTGAATCGATGCATACCAGCATCGGATGGGCTGACCAAATCCGCCCCTTTTCCTGCAACCATTCTCAGCGATAGAGGTCTCCACTCATTGAGTCTCTCGAGGGTGGTGCAGGCAGAGTCGGTGTCTTCTCGTAAGCCACTTGCCGTCGTTCCTGAATGTCCTCCACTGCTGCTAGAATATCTGACCAATGCAACTTCTTGCGATCGTTGTGCATCGCAACCAAGGTCGCAGTCGAGAACACCTCCTCAAGCCAGGCCCCACTGAAGCCCTTCGTCGCGCTCACCAATCGGGTTAATTCCTTCTCAGTGGGTGAGATACCATTCACCTGACAATGCTTCTCAAGCATGGGGTATCGCGCATCTGAATCGGGCAGTCCAATGGTGACAATGACATCGAATCGTCCGGGTCTGTCACGCAGGGCGTCATCCAAATCTTCGACGAAGTTGGTCGTGGCGATGGTGAATACGCCCTTGTTTTCAGAAACACCGTTGAGTGCCTGAAGAACCTCTCCAAGAATGGGGTGGGATGCTACCTTGCGACTCAGTCCACCCGCACTGTCAATATCCTCTAGAACGACAACAGCAGGTGCCAGTCGTCGCGCCATATCGTAGATGTTGCGCACACAACGTCGCTGTAGATGCTCAGAGGTCATGACGATGAACGTCGTGTCTGGGTAGGACTCAATCATCGCCTTGATGGCCATCGTCTTTCCACAACCTGGGGGCCCTGAGAGAATGATGCCTCGACTGGATTTCAGATTGGTCTCAGTAATGTCAGCCAAATTTCGGATGAATGTGTGGGCATGAAGATCGAGCTTCACCTTGACCCGATCGGTCAGATAGGGCTCATCGATGACACCCGTTCGGAGAATCCAGGAGAAATCTGCCTTCCAAGCCTTGCCTCGAAGAGGGCTGTTTGCCCAAGCAAATTCGATGAAGTCGTCCAGATACCCCTTAGCTGAGGCGACGACATCCTTTGACCCCGTTCGGAAGCTGATTCGCATACGGAGGTCTCCATCTCCATCGACTTCAGCAGCGAACACCATGGGTCCATTCTCGGTC
This sequence comes from Candidatus Thalassarchaeum sp., assembly GCA_022449845.1. Classification (GTDB taxonomy): domain Archaea; phylum Thermoplasmatota; class Poseidoniia; order Poseidoniales; family Thalassarchaeaceae; genus MGIIb-P. Next base: position 3,826 of record JAKUOE010000067.1, on the reverse strand, counting down.
TTGACCAGAATCTGCCCTTCGCTCATGACTTGAACCGTCTCACCGTCACCTAACTCCACAAGGGAGTAGGTCGGGGCTTCTTTCACCTCGCCCCATCGAGTCCATCGAACCTCTGAAATGACTTCAAAGTCCTTTGAATCGATGAAATCCGGTAGTGTCGAGAGCATTAGCACACCCAGACGCGAATTCCAGTACTTGCTGATACTGGCTACTTTCCCGCCAACGTGTTTTTCCATCTGCTTGATTTCTGGTGAGCGACGATCGCTCTTCTTCTTGGGTGGATTGAATGCTTTGGAGAGACCATGGATTGTCCCAGTAGTCCCCTGTTCACCGTTCTCGAAATGAATCGTCACTTCGTCCTTCTTCTTGCTTTTCTTGTTGTTTTCTTCATCCATATTTTCACTTCCTTCTAGTTTGTACATTGATTGAGAGTTCACCATTCCATCCTTAGTTTGCTTCACCATCCAATAGAGCGAGCAACTTCTCAAGGATCCGCATCAAGCCGCGCAATGTCACTTCAGATACACCGGCGACTTTGCAGACTTGAGATTGGGTTTGACTGTAGTCACAATTCTTCGCTGCCATGTACAGCATTGCGGCAGCGACCCCTGCAGGCTTCTTGCCCTGCCATTCCATGGAATCACCAACACGACTCCACAGTTTGTTTGCCTCACCCAGGACGGGCGCTGGCAGGTTGAGGTCACTGTGGAACTTGTCTAGATACTCACCGGGCCCAGTGATGTGATGGGCGCCAAGACAACGCGACAGGAGTCGGATTGTGCGCGTGAGCTCCTTCATGGCCAACTCATCGGTCATGTCAAATGACTCCGCAATCTCTTCGATTGAACGCGGCAGATGTGCTTCACGTGCGGCTATGTAGGCGCACGCTGCTGACACTCCACGAATACTTCGCCCTGTGACGATGTTTTCATTTGCAGCATATCGATACAGGCGGCAAGCTTCCTCCACCAGAGAGGGAGGGAGATTAGCACGGTCACGAATGAACTGCATGGCTCGGGTTAGATTTCGTGTTCGTGAGGAACGATTCTTGCTACGTTCATCGATGAGAACCCGGCGACGCCAACTTCGTGCCTCGCTACCCTTGATACCATGAATTCGAGCACCTGCGCCTGAAATGTCACCTCGCGAAATGGTCGTGTTGAGACCTTTGTCCGCGAGCGATTCTCGAGGTGGCGCACCCACACGGGATCGATCTGCACCATCCGTGTAGTTGGTCCACTCTGCCCCGGGGTCGATTGCATTCACTTCGGAAACATGGCCACAGTTCCCACAGAATGTTTCGCCACGTTTCTCGTCCTCATCCCATTGAGTCGCACCACATACCTCGCAGGGGGTGGTTTGACCAACGGTTCTGCGCTGGGACGGTCGTCCCGCGCCGATTGCTTTCTTGCGTTTTTCATTGTTGCTTTCTTCCATATTTTTCAACTCCATTTTCTTACAGTTTACACTCACCCACATGGCGAGGAGTGCCACGCCAGGCTCCTCCTCCTGGCGCGGCTTTCCGCAGACCGAATGGGAGGTTATGAACCCGCCGGAAAATCCACTGGAACCCAGTACATTTTCACGACAAATCCATCGAGGCCAGGGTCGGAATCACCCCTCCTCCTCGCCGCGGTCTAACATGTCGCGCAGACGCGGGTCAATCTCCATCCCCGGGTAATGTTCCCGAAATCTTCTCCGCCAACCCCGACGATCTCCGGGTCGCTCACGAGCCTGATATTTTCTAGGCAACTCACGAAATAGTGGATTTATCGTCTCTGCAGTCACCAGGTCATTTCGCAATGCTAGCAGCAACGCAACTACTATGTCGCCAAGAATTTCCTCATCACGAACGCCTTTCTCCTTCGGTTCTTTGACATGAATACAAATTGGGTTCGTCATATCCTCACCAATTCTAGCAACTTTCCTCACCTCAAAGTAATCACCAGCATTCAGTGCAGGGGAAATCGATGACCCATGTCTCTTCTCAGGTGCAATCCGATACAGGTTCCCACTTATCCCATCAACGTAAATGCCGTCAACAGCTACCCGTGCTGAACCCGCAAATTCCTCCACCAATTCTCGAACCCATTGAAATGACGATGCCCACGCACTTCGGTCGCATGTCAGAAATTCCCGTTCAACATGTGTCGACCACAGAAGAACCGCCATGCGACAACGGTCAGCAACACGCTCACCAATCGCACCCGTCGCCATTCTGGAAAATTCTTCCCGAATAGCTGGAATCTCTGGCACTCGCGCCCCCGTTAATGTGTCAATCAGTGACATCCAGGGCTCACGCCAATACAGATACGCCATTTCTTCCAGTGGTCGAGTATCTAGGCCATGATACCGATCAAACATCAGTTCAGGTAACACGCATGAACGTTGACAATGCAAGTCAAACGCCTGATGACCAAACAGTACAGAGTTGTGACCATCATCCACCCATGTTCCCTTTTCGTCAACCGTTACCATGTGCCCCGCAATGTGTTCACTCCCCTGCGCCATCTTCAGCTGATTCGCAATCGATTCCACTGACACCCACGACGTATCGGGATTCAGAGCCGATGCCCTCGCGTCTAATGCTACACGCACGCGAGACAGAATTTCTGGTTCGGCACCATCCAGTGCCCATTCAAGAAATTCCAACCAACCTCTGTCAGAACATGGTGCGGGCGTATCCGTCCCACTACCTGTACCCCAGTCACCCGTTTTATCTGCTCGGTCCAGTTCCCAAAACGCTCGATGAGCCGCTCTAATCTCCCCATCCCGCTCGGCAATATTCCGCGACCATGAAGGAATCTGGGTCGTCCGACCCATCGACACCTCCACCCATGGTGCACATATGTCCCACAAGGCCATCCCACTCTCCGGGCGCCTCGCAGCAACCGGGTACTGGCAACTTTCACAATTTTCTATCACTAATTCAAAATCTACATTTTCATCTTCCATATTTTCACTTCCAAAAAAGGGGGCCTTGCACCCCGTCGTATGTCATTCAATGCGCCGACATATACACGCATTTCGGACCCTACTCGCTCATTGTATCGCCCAGGCCACTGCCGGAGTCTCCGACATCGGAGCCATCACAGCTCCCACCTGAGGTATCATTGGCAATAATGGATCCAGCGACAAGACCCACCGGACCGCCTAAGGCAAATCCAATGGTGCCGCCAATCAAGGTCTTGAAAAAACCCAGATTACCACCTCCATGGTATGAGGCGCTAGTCCCGCGCCTCGGTAAGGGCTGGTTCCTTAATCCAGCAAGCAATCACGATTTCACATCGCGATGTTCAAGCGACATATTCGCTATTCAACCACCAACAAGGCCAGGCACAACACGCACATTCGCAACATCCGCAAGGTCACTTTCGCCCAACTGTGTCGCTTGAGACAACAGTTGACCGTCAGCAAACACCCACGCACCCGCTCGTGCTTGGTTCCGAACCTCTACTGCAGCTGCAGCAGGGGCCATCACCATCGTGGCATGTCCAGACTTGTCAGCAATCTGTACAACTATTTCATCCACAGATACACCTCCAAAATTTTCCATTCACTATCACTCCATGTTTTCGATCCCGGAGACGAGATCACACACTCGAGGAATCAACAGATTCGACATCGAGTCAGAATAGGATACGGACCAAGTCCGCGAAACTCATCAACACGACGAGTCAACAATCGACACAAAATCACCATCGACACTCATGGTATAAACGGTTGGGGCCGATCGTGCTTGCCCTTGAAAAAGAGCCAAAAAAAATCAATGGCCCAAATTGGGAAATCGACAGATCAATCGAGGGCACCTTAACTCCGGGCGCTC
>JAKUOE010000066.1 GCA_022449845.1 Candidatus Thalassarchaeum sp. | reverse complement strand
TATCGAAGGGCGGGGGGTCGATTTCATCCAGCGAGGTTGGTGAGTGATCCGAGATATCCAGACCCTTCTCCGCCATCACCAATACCGCGTTTGGCGCCACTTGCACTCCTGCATTCGTCCCGGCGCTCGCTGCCTCCAATCCGAGATGTTTTGCCCAACCCTCTGCCATCTGACTGCGACAGGTATTGCCGATGCACACGAACAATACTCGCATGGTTCACGGACCCTATTCCGTGTTTTATCAATCCTCTCTGTAAAATTAAGAGATTAAGGTACAGCCACGCCTTGAAGTACGGGTGTTGAGTCGGCGATATTGGAGAGAGAGATATGGCCGGTCCCGTTTCCCATCACAATCCCGATGATGATGCCCCGAAGGCAGAATCTGAAGAGGCATCTGCGGACCAGAAAGCGCAGATGGAGCAGGCCTACGCCCAGATGCGTCGTAAACTTCGAATGACACGGCTCGCAGAGGACATCGGTCACAAAATCATGGTCCTTTCAGGCAAGGGTGGTGTGGGCAAATCAACCGTCGCTACCGGCCTTGCGCTGAGTCTGGCAAAACAAGGCAAGAAGGTCGGAATTCTGGACATCGATATCACTGGCCCCAACATTCCAAAGATGCTTTGAATCGAGGAAACGGAACTCCATGTCGAGGACAATCAGATCCACCCCGCCGATGGCCCCAATGGTCTCAAGGTGATGTCCATGGCTTTCCTTCTGGAAGATCCAGACAAGCCGATTATTTGGCGTGGCCCAATCAAATTGGGTGCGATTCAGCAATTCATTGGAGACGTTGCTTGGGGCAAGCTTGACTCGCTGATTATCGATTTCCCACCTGGTACCAGCGATGAACCTCTGACCGTTGCTCAATATCTCCCCAACATCGATGGAATGGTGATTGTGACAACTCCTCAGGATGTGGCACTTCTCGATAGTCGAAAATCCATCAATTTCTCAAAAACAGTCAAGATTCCAGTCCTTGGTGTTGTCGAAAACATGAGTGGGTACACCATTCGAGGCAAAGCCGAACCCAACAGCGAAGTGTCCGTCGCCGGCCCACGTGGATTGCCATTGGAAGCAACAGCTGACGATGAGGGGCATTGGTCAGTCACTCTCAATCTGTTCAAGCAAGGCGGCGGAGAAGCCACCGCAGAGGAATTCGAGGTTCCCTTCTTGGGCTCGTGACCATTCGATCCAGGAGTTGTACATGGTGGAGATGATGGTGTGCACAGAATTGTCGCTGAACCGGAAGGTGAAACTGCACAAGCATTCGACGTTGTTGTCGAAAATCTTCTCGCAGAACTCGCCAAGGGCGAAGATGATGCTCCCGAGATTCTCTGAGTGGCAACCCTCTTCATCAGATGGACCCTAGACACGTCATGGAGTCTGTATGGTTGCTCAACGATACGGGCGTCTATATCACATGGGTGACGGGTGCAATCCTTGTTTCTCTCATTCTCATGCCTTTCATGAAACCTCCATGGGGGCGGATGACGTGGACCGGTTTCCAAGACATGTTTCGACGATACTGGATGCATGGAATTGTCGTATTCTCGATTTATATTTTGAAGGATATTTTCGATGGAATCGACCGTATCCTGATGGCCAATACACGCATCGACATGACCGCTTACATCTATGCGGTAGAAGGCGACATCGTTCTGTGGATTCAACAGACCTTTGAGAATGAATTGTTGACCTCAGTGTTGACTCATTTCTATGTCGCTGGATACATGATGATTATCTTCTGCGCCTTTGTTTACACATGCTATTTCGATGATCGACATATGGCGGATCGTCTCTCACTCACGCTTCTCCTGACCTACTTACTGGCTCTACCATTCTACCTCTTTTTCAATGTCCGCGTGACCGGCGATTTCATTCCTGAGATGCAGACGCTTGGCTATCAGCTCACTCCTGAAATTCAAACTTGGTTCACCCGTATTGATCCGTTCACCAATGGTATGCCGAGTTTGCACATGGGAATTCCCTTTGCAATCTGGTACTGTTATGCTCGCAATGACCTTGATGGACGTTGGAAAATCTGGCGTTCCTGTCTGATTGGATACACTCTCCTGACTTCCTTCACGATTCTCTATTTGGGAATTCATTGGGTCCTCGATATCATCGGCGGTATTGCCGTAGGTATGCTTGCAGTACACATATCTGAACGAATTTCACCCAGTGTTTGGTGGTGGCTAGATGAACGCTCATTCCTGCATCGTGTATCTTGGTTATTGGCCGATTGGCGTCGCCCTCTCAAAGAAGTCCAAATCATCCTCTCTGGATGGGTCGCTTGGCTTCGAGTCCCAGGAAGCCGACAGACGGGTGTAGCCATCATGCTTATTCTGACGGGAACAGGTGGAACATTACTCTGGGATGCAACTCACCAACACTTTCCAGCAGAAGGAGTGACTCACCCAGGTGTGGCGTCAGGAGCAGATGGTTGGCTGGCCAGTTACGAAGTCATCGATGACGGCAATATCACGGTGACTTTGTGGAATCTTTCGACCGAAGAGTCCTATCAGAGTAACCTCGGACTCTACACAACTTGGGGCAACTATCCAGTGGAGATTCTGATTGGTGAATCACACATCGTGGTTTGGCATGGCTATCAATTGCAATTCTTCAACCTCAGTCAGAATCAATGGGAGGGTGAATGGGTGACTGGGCCCCTTTTCGATGATATCGCTATGTTGCCTAACGGTGATGATGCGTGGCCACGCATGGTCATGTTGAACGACGGCGAAGTCGAGATTCGCCTACGCGGAGGGACGAATGCCCCGACACCTCTCCCCACTTCTCCGAATGGCCCCGTTTCAATTATTGCGGCTGACGACAATCGTGTTGCCTATGTTGAAACTGCTACCCCTCTGTCGATTCATGTTCAGACCATCGCTGGTATTCAAAGCCACATCACCGTTGAAATCGATTCAATGATTCATGAAGAGCGAGACGAGCAAGTATTCCACATGACTGATACCCTCGTGGATTATCAAAATGCCACGGTCACAGATATTGCGTTGGACAAAGGACACCTCGTCGCACTCGTCAATCTGAGTGCTATCGATCGTCTGGTGTTGGTCGATCTCTCAACTGGTGAACAACGGATTCTTGGGGACCCTGTTTTCCCAGTAGCCGCCCCTAGCATTGGACACGGATATGTTGCATGGCAACACCAACAATTCCTCATGTCCAACAATCCGTTGGACAGGTATCGGGATTGGGAAGTGGATTACCACGATATTGTGGCGAATCAATCATACCAATTGCACGCTGAAGATGAGATTGACCAGATTGAACCACAGGTGATGGAGGACCATATCGCATGGCTACAAGTCGATGAAGACAACGAAACTGAAATTCGTATTTTCACGACCGAAGTTGTTCTTGAACCCTATTCATCCAACGTATTGCAATTGTCCATTCTAATCCTACCTCTACTTCTCATCACTTGGACCGCACAACGGTTGAAGGAGAATGAGGGACGAATTCTACCCAAGCGCCATTCTGCTGAGGAAGAGTGATTATTCCGCTAGGCGGAACATCTCTGCGAGGTTTCTCTGTGCCTTGGCAATAATTTCGGAATCGATTTCGATTATCTGATCAGATCGTGGATTCGTCAATGCCTGTAAGATATCTTCCAACTGTGTAGCTTTCATATGACGACACATGACGCAGGCTCCGTAGAGATTCAATTCAGTCTCGGTTTCAGCCAGTACCCGTTCGGCAGTTCCGCATTCAGTGATTAGCATCACATCGGGTTCACCTTCCTCACCCAATCGTATTGCTTCCTGAATCAGCCTCTCTGAAGATCCGACGAAATCTGCCTCATCTAGGACATCTGCATTGCATTCAGGGTGGGCTAGAACGGTGAGGTTGTCTCCGATTCGCTGCTTCCATTCTCGAACCTTGTCACCGGTGAAGACCTCGTGTACCTCACACTCACCGTCGTAGACAATCACTTCCTTCTTCCCGGCCAATGCCTTCTGAAGATGAGCGCCCATGAAACGATCTGGGACGAAAATCAAGCGTTCACCGGGCAACCTCTCACAGATTCGCATGTAATTGCTACTCGTCACACTGACATCACATTCAGCCTTGACAGCGGCGGTGGTATTGATGTAACAGGCCACGGGCACTCCAGGGTATTTTGAACGCAGATCTCGGACATCCTGTGCTGTAATTCCATCAGAGAGACTACATCCTGCTTCAGGTGAGGGGTGTAGCACGGTCTTGTTTGGACTGACAATCTTCGCAGTTTCCGCCATGAATCGCACGCTTGAGAACAATATTGTCTGCTGTGGTGCATCTCGGGCGGCTTTCGAGAGCGTGTAGGAATCGGCGACTTCGTCTGCAACACCGTAGATGATGTCTGGTGTCTGATAGGTGTGGGCGATGAGAAAGACGTCCTTTTCCTTCTTGAGTCGATTGATTTCGAGAGTTAGCGGAGCAATGCTTCGGCAGGTCTCAAGTGGCCAGCGCTGATGTTGCCGAATGGCCCCTTGAAGTCGAATCGCTTCAACTTCAATTTCCTCTTCGGAATACGATGACACCTCGATTTCCCCGCGCGGCAGAGGCACGGTCGGCAATTTGAGGCCCATTCGATTTCCCGTCAGGTGCAACCGCTTTGAACTCATCTCACTTCCGGGAAGCGATGACGGGGCCTTGGGTCGGTGCAGAAATGCTGCATCAGGGTGCAGAAGCGATTGTCCATTCGGGGTCTTGGATGGGTCGTGAAGCCATACTGAAACAACGACAGCCACGGAAATGGCGCCACCCAGATCTTGATGCCCGTCTGACCAAGTCTCGGATGTCGGCTGAAGTTCGACTGTTGCGCCGACTCCATCTTGCAGGCTTACCAGTTCCTGAATTGCTTGCTGTCGATGCTCCTTCTGGGTGGATGGTGACCAGCAGGATGCCCGGTGTCCCACTGTTTGAGCACCTGCGATCCGGTGGAGGAAATCAGATGCTTGAGGACCTCGGTGCTGCGATTCGTCGAATACATGCAACGGGTATCAGTCATGGAGATTTGACTACGCACAACATCCTATGGGATGACGACGCTGGCCTTTCAATCATTGACTTTGGATTGTCACAAATCACTGATGACATCGAACCTCTTGGCCTAGATTTGCAGGTTCTCAATGAGTGCCTGAAGGCCAGCCACCCCAGTATCGAAGGAGCCATTGATCGAGTTCTGTCCGGGTATCTGACTGAGGGTGGTGCTGATGTTGTCAAACGATTCAATGACATTCGTGGTCGAGTTCGGTATCACGGCTAAGCCGTCTGCATCATTCTCATTCCAGCGTAGGCCAGAAGTGGGCAACCCACCACGGTCACGAGGAGATAACTCAACGCTGGCCCATATTCACTGTTCTCAAACAGTTCGATTAGATCCACACTGTACGCGGACATCGTCGTGAATGCACCCATGATTCCTGTGCCGAGCTGTAGTCCCATCTCGGCAGAGAGTGACATACCAACAATCACCCCAAGAATCAGTGAACCGAGCAGATTGACTGTAAGCGTGCCCCAGGGGAATCCATCTGGCATCCATTCTCCTATGAGATATCGAAGGACGGCTCCGATGGCTCCCCCAACGCCGACCAGTGCGAGCATCTTGGGCTCCATGACGCCTTGGGACCCGAGAGAAGACTTCAATCCTCACCTCTCTTTCGCCGTTGTATGGCGACTCTCAACTTCTTAACAGGAAATGCGGGAAAACTCGCTGAAGCGCAGACCCTCTTCTCCCCTCTGGGTTGGGATGTTCAGCGATTTGAGATTGAAGGCGAGATTCCCGAAATTATCGAGCCTCAAACCGACAATCTGACCACTGTCGCTCTCGCCAAGATTGCACAAGGTGTCGAACTGTTAGCATCTCAAGGGCGACTCCAGGAATCATTGCTTGTGGAAGATTCCGGATTGTTCATCGACGCACTACCTGAGTTTCCAGGTGTCTATTCCGCTCACGTTCTGCAGTCCATTGGATGCGAGGGAATCCTGCGCCTTCTAGACGATGAGCGTTCGGCTCATTTTCTGACTGCTGCAGTATTGTGGACCGGGGAAGCCGTCGAAGTTTTCATTGGTCGGTGTGATGGCAAGATAGCGATGAAAATTCGGGGTGATGATGGTTTTGGCTACGACCCAATTTTCATCCCCGATTCAAACGATGATGACCGTACTTTCGCTGAGATGCCTCAAGAGGAGAAGTCTGCTTGTAGCCACAGAGGCAGGGCGCTACGCGCCCTCTATGATTTTCTCAACGAGAACGGAGCCTAGCGTCGGCATCCCTAAGACGGGCGTTCAACTGGATGGGCTGGAGGCACCGACGATGGTTACGTTCAGGCGGTTGATGTTGTGGTTCTCCCTGTTCACTGGTGTCTTGGCCTTCTTGGTACTCGCCGGAAACTTGACTGCAAACCAGCAGATGATTTTTGGAGCATCCATTCTCCTCCTCATCATTTTCCTAATGGGCACAGGTGGTGGCCGCAAGGTCGAACGAATCCGTCGGCGCTCCGAAGAGGAGATACCAGAGTCCGATTCGGACTCAGAACAAGAGCTCCCTGCTCCCGTTCAATCCGAAGAGGATGCTTCGGCTCGACGTGATGCAAAATTGTCCCGCAGTCGCAGTGGAGAGCCCGAACCGGAACCTGAACCAGTGGATGATGAAGTCGTTGTCAGTCTGGCCGATGATGAAGTCGCGGTGACTGTGATTGACGAGAATGTCCACGTTGCCGAAGAGTTCGTCGCTGAGATTGATGCCGAATCCTTGGAAGAAGCAGACATTGAGTCATTCATCGATGACCGTCGAGATCGACATGCCCTGATTCGCCGTCGAATCGAGGCGCGCCGTCGAGAACAACTGGCCGACATCCGCTCTGAAACAGCCAAAATCTACCAATCCGCAGATGAGTCCGAAGACCTCCTCACATTGGTGTCAAGTGGAGACCATGGCCACACCATTCACGATGTCTCGTTAGACATCCCATCTGGGAGTCCGGTCGGCGCAGTCTTTTCGAGAATCGATGAAACTCGGATTCTCAAGATTCGATTGCCTCTGGACCAGGGCTTCATCGCCAGTTCAGAACCGCTCCCTGAATTGCCTCCTTTACCCGACCTCGGTGACCTTCCACCACCTCCTTTGCCTGACATTGATGATTTGCCTCCTCCCGCTTCGATCTCGAAGTTGGACGCCTTGCGGGACGAAATGGACGAGTAAATTCTCAAACCATAGAATTGAGAAGTATGGCGCCTACGGCGCCACATGAGCGCACCTCCAGAATCCGACGTGCTTCTGATTGAAAATGTCCCAGTCACGAACTCCAGTCCAGTGGGTGGCGTCGTGTCAATTTGGACCATTAATCGCCCTGACAAATTGAATGCACTCAATGCTGAAGTGAATTCCGCATTGAAAGCAGCATGTGGTTGGGCTGAATCCGATGATACCGTTCGTGTAATTATCATCACTGGGGCGGCACCCAATGAACCACCAGAGGGAAAGCGCCCGAAGCCCAACGCATTTGCTGCCGGTGCCGACATCTCAGAATTTGTCGGGAAATCCAGTGCAGATGTGCGCCCAATTTTCGATGAAAATCCATGGGAATCCGTCTGGAACCTGACCAAACCCACCATCGGAATGGTCGACGGATTTGCACTCGGTGGAGGGGCTGAACTGGCTCTGTCTTGCGATTTGCGTTTGGCCACTCCTCGGTCCAAGTTTGGAACCCCTGAGATCAATCTCGGGCTGATTCCAGGAGGTGGTGGGACACAGCGACTCTGCCGTTTGGTCGGCTATGGTCGGGCGATGGAGATGGTGATGGGTGGTGAGATGATTGATGGTGAGGAAGCCCATCGAATTGGCCTCATCAATCATCTTGTTGAAGCTGATGAATTACTTGAACAGACCATGACACTCGCCCAGAATTTTGCGAGTAAATCTCCGCACACCATTCGTGTCGCCAAGGCTGCCGTTCGTGCAGCGCTGGAGCAACCCTTCAGTGCCGGAATTCTAGCAGAGCGTGACTTATTTTGTGCACTTTTCGACACTGCAGACATGGAGATTGGTGTCAATGCGTTCCTCAATCGAGAGAATGCCGAGTGGACAGGGGCTTGAGAATGACAGAGGATGCGCTGGTCGAGACCAAAGATCTCGGCAAAAGGTTCGGCGATTTCGTCGCCCTTCATCCGCTCGATGTTGTGGTCAACGCAGGTGAATTTTTTGGCGTGTTCGGTCCGAATGGTGCTGGTAAATCCACCTTCATCAAACTCCTGACAGGTCAATTGTCCCCGTCTTTGGGAAGCGCCAGAGTCTTGGGTACGAATGTCGCTCAGAACCCACAGAAGGTGAAGGCGAATGTCGGAATTGTTCCTGAATCAGTAATCCC
>JAKUOE010000065.1:2821-8409 GCA_022449845.1 Candidatus Thalassarchaeum sp. | reverse complement strand
TGGTGCCGGTGCTGAATTCCTGTCCGCATTAGCAACACTCCTGTTGACCAATGGGTTGGGCAACGTCGACAACACAACCAGTGAGACCGGTGTGACAATCGCCGCCCTGTCTGCGCCGATTTCAATCCAAATTGACAATGATGGACAAACCCAGTGCCCATCACATTACGAACCCAATGTCAATCACCTCAATGCCTCTTGGGAACACGATTGCCGAATTGGGGTTGGCTTTGGTTACGCGCATTTCGCTCCCGTTGACAACAACAATAACCGGGAAATTTGGGAGTTATCTTATCTTGAAGTGGGTGTCCATCCAAATTCAACAGCTTACCAATTGCCATCGATTGTTGATTTGACGATTCGAACGGACAACGTCCTCCCCACCGGTTCGGGTACAATCGGTGAAGACGGCCTCACATCAATCGAATATTATGCAGATGAGCGTGCTGATTTATGGTTGCATTTCCACGAGAACAAAAGTGCCTACAGGGAGAGTGCTGCCGATCCATACGGAAATGTCACTGAGACCTTGGTTTGGCTTCGAGGTATGCCTTCTGGAACGATGACGCCGTTGGAAATTGAACGCTGTTTCCAGATGTTAGGAAGTGCATCTCAACCCGAACTTCCAGGGCAATTGCCCAGCCGCCTATCGTTGATTCTCGGCATCAAGAATTTCACTCGCGATTCAACACCGAACGTCAATGATCCAACGCTCCCCATCGATCCTCAGAATCCACCCAACACTCTGGTTCTGTTGCGCTCTAAACAATCTGTCACCTCGTTGGAGTATGTTTCTTGGTTCCATCGCGAAGGTGTGGAAACAGATCATCGAATGACACGGATGAATGCTGAAAATCTACCCAAAGGTCTCCTTCTTTACGGAGATTTCTGGCTCGGCGGTAGCGATGAGCAAGAGGTGGGAACATTAGACAACAGTCTAGACATATTCTCCAAGATTCTCGACACCGTCATTATCGCTGTCGTCGATCTCTTCATTGATATTTCCAATATCATCAACAGTATCCCGAATGCACTCGTGGATGTGATTAGTGGCAGCACAGGTAGTGCGACCCAAGGCACTGCTATCCATTTGGAACTACTCACTCATTTCGAAGTAGGTCGCCACCCGATGCCCATCGGCCTTCTTCAATTGGCCATGGGTTCAACCGATATACCGATTGCTTACGGTCCACATTTGGTGTTAGCCGATGACAAGAGTACCACGGTTGTTCAAGGTCGAAATGGTGAGGTTGACAAATTGGTCCCCATCGCGTTAAGATTGCACCATGAAGGCCTCCATTCGTTACACATCATCGACGATGCGACCACTCAATCACAACAGATTTCGTTGGGTGCTGTTGGAGGGGATCCCTTGCGTGTGCTCTTCCTCGAACATGAGGACGATGAATTTGGGAACATCGACATCCCGAACAGCGATTTCCAATACGTGCATATTTCGGACCATCCAGCATCTCTGGAAATTGATGTCTCAGAATCTGAATTGACATTCACTTCGGACCGGGATATCGGTGAAATTGTCTACGCGGGTCGTGAAGGCTTGCAGCGTCAGGTCTTGGACATCGATTTACTACCGGGTAATTTCACCATGTCCATCGGCGACGATGTCTCGTTGATATCGGAAACCCCAATTGGGGCACTGTCACTGATGATTTCAAACGCCACTGACCCCAAGACGATGGATGGCGACCATTTCCTCTTCATGCAAGATCAGGATGCGGGTGAAGCCACGCTCTCTGCGCGCGTGCATGGAATCACCGAGGTGGGCTTCCTTGGAGCAGAGATGCCCGGTGTACCCGGTGAAGCCGGCCGGGGAACTGGTTTCCTCGTCGGGCCAGGAGATTCCCCTTTCCATGCTGTCATCATCGATGATACGTACCACGAATCACCCGCTGATGGATTGACTGCCCACGTCCTCATCGACCCATTGCCTTCGAATCTCGCCATCGAGGTTCCACAAGGTGGTGTCGGGGAGGCCAGCGCACTAGATGTCCCCCAGTTCACCACTGACGAAGGCCTTGCAGGAATCGCCTTCTTCTTGGCCGGGTTCACTGATTTCGGGCAGAGCGTGAATGGAATGCTTGGAGAATTGGTGACCAGTGTTACCGGTGGTGCAATCGATGATCAACGGTCCGATTTCTCATTCGGAGTTGAATTGGATGCAGATCAGAGTTTCGATCTCGTTGTCGATGCACAACAAGGACGCATGGCCCTTGATGAGCCTGAATGGTTGCATGGTATCTCGATGGAAGCCGATCTCTCTGCCGACAATCACACCGCATTCCGATCTCGAATCTGGCTACCTGATTTGGCTCCAACCATCGACCTTTCAATCAATTATCAGAACCTCAGCGTCACCGATCGTTGGGACATCGACATCGAATTGGAAGGTTGGGTGCCTGCAAATCCTGAATTTATGATTGAGGTCAACAATTACAACAGCCGTGATTTACATCTGATGATGCTGGGTTTCCAACCCGGTCAATCGACCGACCTCAAGGTTGAATCACAGATTACCACGGATTATCGCCCGGTTGTTCCACAACTGTCAATCTTCAGCAATTACGAGATGAGTCAGGCATTGGATGCGATTCATGTGACATTGCTAGATCGAGTTGAATCTACACGATATGAGCTCCTGCTGCAAGGGATTCCCGAAGAATTGGACATGACCGCCTCCTTGGGTTCGATGCTTTCAGTCGGTATGGAGGCGGAGGACCCCGATAATACAGGACTTTCAATCGATTCTTTGATGCTCCAAATGAACCGTTTCAATGCTGGAAAATGGTGGCCTGCGACAGTCTTCCTTCACGAATTGCCTCGGGAGATGAATCTCACAACCGCCCCATCGACTGTGTTCGATATCACTAAACCCGTCAGTTTCCAAGGGATGCCGACCTTGATTTTCTCGTCTTCAGGACCCGGCATGGATCTCTTCATCTCAACCACGGGTCGCGCGGTCGAAGCACGAGGTGATACTCTGTTGTTGGCTCAGGATTTGGCCAGTCACATGAGTATCGAGCCGACCGAAGATTTCGGATTGAGGGTGATGAGCAGTGGTGCCGGAATCGAGCGTCTCTATTTGCGTCAAAATGACGTCCCAACTCAACCTGGCGTTTGGCTTGAACAGCTTGAGGCAGCCGGCGAGAATCTCAAGAGCGCGACCATCCACCTGAGTTACGTTGGAGGTGCGTATCCAATCGTGAAAATCGAAGATGTTCGTGGTGGTCGTATCATCGCCAACGCACGGGCGACGGTGGATATCGGAGAGACCTCGTTCGATGGCCGAGCCGTGTTGATTGACGCCCAAGTCACAGGTGGCATTCCAACGGGGACAACGATCGGTGTGAATGGACTCGCATCCGACCTCTCGATTCTCAATTTGATGGGCTTCAATGGGCACACAACGCACTATTTGTTGCCTGAGCCAATGACAACCGCAATCGCCACGGGAGTGGCCACACTGGCGGGGTGATATCATGGCCAAGAAGGACGAGGAAATCGAGGGCATGTTCACTCTGGTTGGTGACCCCGACGACCCAGATTTACAAGCCGCCGATGAAGGGAAGTTGAGCCTCACCGATCGCATCAAGAAGATGAAGAAGAAAGTGTTCAGAGAGGATTTCGAGCCGTCAGAGGAACAGCGCGATATCGCAGATCAGGCCTATCTTCGGGCACAACAGGTCATCAGTCGGGTGACTCCAACCCGCGTTGTCTTGGCATCCGTATTCATGGCGGCTCTGATGTTCAGCGTTTTTGCACTTGGATTTTGGGTCGTTCCCAGAGATGCCGTCAACGTAGAGGTCGTCTACAAACAAGGTGGCCCTGGACACGTTGTCCTCATCCAAGTTCACAACTTTGGAAGTCGACCCATCGCAAACGTCGAACTCGATGCATCATTCTCCAATCAGGACGGTGAAGTGTTGAATTCAACGAATTTCGCCATCGGTTCGATTCTGGCTCATACATCCGTTGCTGGTGATAATCTCGAATTGGTGATTACTGGTGAATCAATTTGGGAACTGTATAACATCGAAATTATACTTGATTACGATAACTATGATGGCGCTGTTTCCAAGCAATCGTGGATCATCGAAGTCGGTGAATACACCTTTGAGAGTCATATGCTCGATGCCAAGAGAACTTGGCTATAACGACACCATAGGTGTCGTCAAGAGCAGGGAAGATAGAAAGATGTCTCGGCAACCCCAACCTTTGGGGAGTCTCTTGCGACATCGAATCGTATTCTGTATTCTCGGCATCCTGTTGCTCTCCAGCATGGCGCCATTATCGACCCCAAATGCATCAATTTCAACCGATAATGACGAAGGTACATCTGGTATTGAACGCATTGAGATTCATCCTGATCCGGACAGCATCCGCAGCGCGCATCCTTCTGCCAGTTGGGACGGCGAAGAGAGAATTCGAGAAACCATCGCAGACACTCATCTGGGTGTATTCACGGTTGAGGGATTGCAATCGGATGTCGAAGTCCCCGAAGTCTTGACGACGATTCGAATGGATATCGCCCTAGTTCTCATCGAAGGAGATGTTGGACTATGGCCGGGCCGGGTTGCTCTCACCGAACTTCCAGGCATCGAAATCCGAGCCCACATCCCTCCCTCTGGATTCTTGATTCAAGGCCATCCACAAGCCATCGCAGCGGCTGCAGATTTGTCCGTTGTCGCCGCCGTCCATCCGCTTCCGTTGGCCTTCATGGTTGATCGACACGTCAGTGATTTACTCTCGGAAGCATCCACACTTTCGTTAGAGGCGACTCCAGCGACTGCAGTTCAACTCTCAGGATGGAGACTGGCTGATTTATCCACACCCCAAGATCATGTTCGACTTCCAGGCCTGATGGGTGATTTGGATCAAACCGCTTCGAGTTACCTGACATCGTATCGTCCCATCGACACAGGCAGACACCACGGGGTCATTTCGTTGGCTGATATCGCGGTGGTTGCCGCTGAACCCGCACTATCGTGGATGAGTTTGGAACCTATTTTCAGCATTGACAATAACGTTGCAGTGGGCCATATGCGAGCCGACGATGTCTCCAATTTCTTCGTCGTTGGACTGAATGGAAGTGGCCACACCGTCACTGTAGCAGATTCTGGTATCGATCGCGATCACGGTGACTTCGATGGCCGTATTCAACACGTTGAATCAGTCATTTGGGGTGATTCTTCGACCGAAGACGAACATTCGGGTCACGGAACTCACGTCGCGTGTACAGTTCTAGGCAACGGCAGTAGAGGTGGGTATACTGGGGTGGCCCCTCAAGCGAGCCTCCGATTCCAAGCAATGGAAGATGATGACAGTGGCAATTTCGGTGGTGTCAGTATGGACACCCTCATCCGGAAGGGCTACGAGGGCTCGTCCTACATCCACACGAACTCTTGGGGAATGGATGGCTACTATGGTGAATACACCACCAGCAGCGAAGATACCGATAGTCGAACCAATCAATATGACCAATTCTGGTCATACGACGGTATGCTGGTTCTAATCTCAGCAGGCAACGATGGGCCGGATTCCGACACCATCACACCACCTGCAACGGCCAA
>JAKUOE010000065.1:0-2811 GCA_022449845.1 Candidatus Thalassarchaeum sp. | reverse complement strand
GCAGCCGCGGTCCGACCGACGATGGCCGCATCAAGCCAGACATCTCGGCTCCAGGCTCTTGGGTTCGTTCTTGCCGCAGTCAGGATGCCTCTGACATTGGTGGTTCAACATGGACCAGCCAATGGTATCTGGAATACAGTGGCACTTCCATGGCGGCACCCAATGCTGCTGGAGCTGCCGTTCTCATTCGTGAGTATCTGATGGAAGTGGCCGGTCGTCCATCACCACAAGGCGCTCTCATCAAGGGGATGCTAATCCTAGGGGCTGAGGACATGGGTTCCAGAGATATTCCCAACATGAATGAGGGATGGGGTCGCGTGAATCTCGCGAATTCCCTCATTCCAGGAACTGATTCCGGTGTTTGGGTGGATGATCGCAACTACATTCGTAGTGGACAGACACGTGAATATCAGTTCAACCTCAGTCGAGGCAACACCCCGTTCAAAGCCGTGCTGACATGGTCTGATTATCCCGGAAGTACTTGGTCATCGACACAATTGCAGAATGACCTTGACATGGTCGTCACCGCACCGGATGGAACCGTCTACAAGGGCAATGATTTCGCCAACGGTCGTTCGACGACTGGAGGGGACGCTGATGATCTCAACAACGTTGAGGTCGTCCTCATTGATCAGGCCGATTCAGGGATATGGACCGTTCAGATTTCGGACGTCGCACATGGTGGTCAGCGCAGCGACCAAACCTTCGCTCTCGCAGTTCGAGGTGCCGGTGTCAATGATTTGCGAAGTGACCCACTTCCGGTCCCCATCTCTTTCGAATTGTCCACCGCCATTCCTCAAGTGAATGAGGTTTGCCAGTTCTCGATCCAGATCGAGAATCAAGGTGGCGGCAGCGCCGACGGCCTTCGAATCGAAGCGATTGCTGGGACTCAGAATCTCGGTGAAGTAACCATGGATTTGGGGCCTGGAATGATTCGCTGGGCGACATGGGACTGGACTCCACTGAATGAAGGCACACAGGCCGTCACCATTCGCATCGACCCTGACAATCTGGAGGAAGAGATTGACGAAGACAACAACCTCTTCGAGATTCCTGTTGCCGTGAGTGCTCCAGGTGTCCGTGTCACGACAGCACAGACTCTGATCGAAATTGAAGATGCAAGTCAGACCAGCACATCATGGGAATTGCAAATTCGCAATACCGCCCTCATCGGGACGAATGCTTCGATTGGTGCTTCTACGCCAATCCGCATCAATAATGGACAGACGATGTCCGGTTGGTTCACCTCATTTACACAGAGTAGTTTTGCTCTGAATGGTTCGGAATCTGCGACGGTCGGGTTCACCTTGGTTCATGATGAATCACCTGCACCGGGTCTGTATCAATTGACGATTACAGCAACCGATGATGACAACGAAATCGATTTCCCACTCACCCTGACTCTTGATGTCCCGCTTCTCGCCGATGTATCCTTCCAAGCACCGTTTTCGGTGTTACAGGTTCACCCATCGATTCCGACCTCATTCCAACTCGACGTCCAGAACGATGGCAATGGAATGCAGGGCTTCAATCTCTTCATCGAATCACCGATTGGGTGGTGGGTCGGTCTCGATAGTCTCGGCCCGTCCATTGGGGCAGGGGCTGGCTCAACGGGGGCCATTCCACTCAATGGTGCACGCACTGTCGAGATGACAGTGAATCCTCAGTTGGGTACACCCCCACCAGCAGGACAGACCATGGAAGCGATTTTGCGGGTCTCATCTCAGAATGATCACACACAATCGTGGTCCTATACCATTCAAATGCAGGTCATCGAGTTTGATTCCGCCGTCATTGAAGCGGAATCATCACCCGGAGTTCTCAGTCCGGATTCCACCGTCTACCTCCAATTTACAATTTCGAATCAGGGGAACACTGAACTGGCCCTCTATCCAAACGTCGATTCCAGACCCGGTGGTTGGTCGGTCATCGCCGGTTTGGATTCAATCACTGTTCCGATTGGTCAATCGTCTTCATATCTTCTTGGACTTGAGGGCAATGGCCTTGCAGTCGGCGGTCCATTGACGCTTCATCTAACAACACAAGATGGCTATCGAATCACCTGGGAAGGGCAATTGGATGTTGTTGAAGAAGCCAAACCTGTGTTGACATTCCTTGGAATCACTGATTCTCAAGGATCTTCATTGTCTGAAATTCCCGTCGGTACCCCTGGCTTCGTTGGTCACTGGCTCATCTTCAACGATGGAAGTTCTGCTTGGACACCTGATTTGACTCTCGATTTAGAGGATCCGACTTGGACTGGAATCTGTGACCCCGTCTCTGAGGTTGCTTCAGGTGGTTCAGCCGAAATCAATTGCATTATCACAGCACATGAATCAACCCCGGCTGGTTGGCAGCCGGAACTTGGCTTGACCATCAATGCTGACGGTATCGAAAAATCCGCTGGCGCATTCATTACGGTGGCTGCCCAACCGAGCGTAATCTGGACCACGCTTTCGATTGAAGAATCGATGGTGGACAAATCTTCTCTGTTGCACTTAGAGATTCTTAACACAGGCAACACAATCATTCAGGAACGGATTATGATTGAATCCCCTGATGGATGGACTGCCGAAGTTGAAGATTCCGATCTCGTCGATATCACGATCGGCGAATCCCAAGGTGTGCGTGTCCGCATTGTTCCAGCCGCTACGGGTGAGGCCCTCGTCTCATTGAGCTTTGAAGATTCAAACATCCCCGGTTCCACACATTCCGTAATCTTGGATGTAGCCAGTGACCCCACTCGCAGCACACAAGGTGATTCTGGAATTTCGGCCGCGGTCGTCTTCCTCCTCCTCTTCCTTCTTGCCG
>JAKUOE010000064.1 GCA_022449845.1 Candidatus Thalassarchaeum sp. | reverse complement strand
TTCTCTTGGTTTGGCTCTCGTCGAGGCCCAGTCTCGGACGAATCCGCCCGGTGCAGCAACCACTCTTGAGACACTCCGAAATCTTCCACTGCCACTGGATCAGACCCCCGGTCGCAGACTCGACGCTCTGCTTTGGTATTGGCAGGGTGAATTGGAATCCATGAATCGACTGGCCTATTGGCGAGAAGCCATCCTTCGGTTCCGCCGCGCCGAATGTCCACGTGCTGCTCGTTCTCTCACCGCAAGACTGCACAAAGCGCTCTGAAATTTCGGTTTGGCCCTCCTTAGGAGGGCAAACCGGAGGCCGAAAGCATTCAATGGGATGCTTGACCGCACGATGTCATGATGGTGCGTGGAAAGGGTGTCCTGCTCCTCATTTCCGTGCTCTTGCTAGCAAGTTGGACCCCACTCGTCCCCGCCGCACTCAATCCGAGTGATTCCTCGGAGACCGAAGGTCGAGCAACCACGACTTGGTCAGGAACCATGACTCTGACCAGCGACTACACAGTGGCTGCGGGTGACACGCTCATCATCGATGCTGGTGCAACGATTTATTTCGATGACTATGTCCGATTGTACGTTGAAGGAGAACTGGATGTGACAGGCACCGCCTCCAGCCCGGCGACCATCACTCGATCTGGTGATTCGATTGCCCATGAAGGCATCCAATTCAACGCCACCAGTCGTGGCCGTGGAAGCGTCATTGAACACCTCGTCATCGAACACGCTGAATGGGGCATTACCATCTACGACAGCAATCCGACGCTCACTGATGTCTACATCGAAAATCCCGATTATGTCGGAGTGGATATGTTCAACAACGCCAATCCAACCATCCAGCGATTGACAATTCAGGATGGGGGGCAGGATGTGTCCTCTTCATCGGTCAACAATCGATATGGAATTGGCCTGTCGATTGGCGCTAGCAGCAATCCATTGGTATTGGGGGCAACATTCGACAATCTGACCACTCGGGCCGTCAACATGTGGGGTGATTCCTCAGGATTCCTTCGTGACCTCGTCATCAGCAACATCTCAGCCGTAGGTACCGGTGGCTGGCTCTCTGCTGGCGTCTGGGTCGAGGACAGCGTCGCACTGTTCGACAATGTCAGCATTGATCGTTCAGATACTGGCGTTTGGGTCCAGCACATCAACCAGAGTCTGACGACCCGTCCGACCTTTTGGGACACCACGGTGACAAACAGCATGTATCGTGGTGTGATGGTCGAACAGACCAATCGGTCCAACTTCAATTCCCCTCTCAATGCAATCTTTGAGAATTTGGAGGTTCGCGGTTCAGGTGGCCCCGGAGCGAAGACGCCTGGGTTGTGTTACCACGCAATTGGTGTCAATACGAGTGGAATCGATCTCATCGATTCGCGTGCCATCGACAACGTCTGCAACGGATTCAAGGCCTACATGATTGATTCAGCCACCATCGTTGACAATCTGACCATCGTCAACAGTGGAAATCCAGTTGCCTCCAGCAACAACGACCAAGCCGGTCTATTCCTTCGAAGTGCGAGTTGGGCCAGTCAATTCCGCAACATCAGTGTCACGGGTAGCCCTGGCAACGGAATCTATCTCTCTAAGGCCAGTTTACAGGGCCATACCTGGTCTGCGACCAACAACAGTGGCCACGGCCTCTATGTCGACGAATCTCATCCAGATGTCACAGGTATCACCGTCACAGGAAACGGCCACAACGGCCTTCGAGTATACGATTCCAGCAATGTTGAACTGTTTGATTTGGAGAGTGCCAACAACGGCGCTCAGGCGATGATACCTGAACAGGGTGTAGGGCTCACTTTTGAGAAATCCAATGATGCCCTCTCCGGCTCAAAGAACGTCTCCTGCACACGTTGCTCTTCAACCAATGATGCATGGGGCGGCGTCCGTATCGAGAAGAGCATCGATTTGCAACTGCATGACCTCGTCGTCACCGATCCAGGCAACGGCGCTCTGGCGGTGGAAATCGACAACGGGGCCCTCATCTTTGACGGATGGGTCGACATCCACGGCTTGGAAGTTCAAGCCAATCGAACCGGTCCGATTGTTCAGCTCACTGATACCGAAGCGCGCATCTCGAGCGTCAGACTCAATGGAACTCACAATGGCCTTGCATGGGATGGCAGTGAGGATGCACTCACAAGTTCTCTCTCCGATGTCATTCTTTCAGGTTCCAATTGTCTCGAGTTCACTGATTTACACTTGGTTGTTGCATCCAGTGTAGACGTCTCTGGATGCACCGGTCAGATTAATCTCCGAGATTCCACAGTCAACATGTCACATTCGATTCAGGGCTCAACAGTCACCTTCGACATGACGGGTCAGCCGAGCACACTTCGTTGGATTGATTCAGCCGACATCGGATTACTCAATGTCGGCGTTGGGAGTTTGGTCGACGAGATGTGGACAATGCATGTATGGGCCACCAATCAGCACAATCATGGATTGCCCAATGCTATTGTCAATCTCTCCTTCGATCAAGTTGAATCCGATCAAGTCCACACGATGCCCTACAGTGGTCATGTTGTCCTCGGTCCATTCTCAGCACAGCAGACGTCATGGTTGGGGTCCGGTGCATGGACTGAATACTGGATTGGTTGTGAATACGAAGGCGAGCGGGCAGATTCTGGCGCTTCTGCGCCGCTCCCCGTCTATCGAGGCCCCAACTTCACTTCCCCCGTGGTCGTCTGTGAAATCACCTTGTCCAATCAGGCCCCCCTCATCATCTGGGATACACCACTTGACGAGGATGTCTTCGGCAGCGGTGCCATGGTCTTGTTCAATGCCTCTGAGACGTGGGATCTCGACGATGACCCCATTTCGTACATTTGGACCAGCAGCATTGATGGACAATTCAGTACTGTCGATGAATTCTCAGTCAACGATGGCAATGGTTTGGTTCTCACTGATGGCCTTCATGTCATCACACTTGAGGCATGTGATAATCAGGGCAATTGTGCCAATGAGAGCCGAGAGATTGAGTTGAGAAATCTCCCTCCCGTCATCGATATCTCCACCGATCCAGGCGTCGATATGGATGGAACATTACGCCTCTTCCGCACGGCCGCCCTCCACATCAACATGACTGGAACAACCGACCCGGAAGGCGACACCATCCTCTGCGGCATCGATGTATCATACAGGTCCGATGACGGCGCAATTGAGCCATGCGCGATGGAATGGAATGCGACCTTCCTCGATGCTGCGGATTCGATGACCGCCTTCACCTACACAATCACCGTCACCGATGGTGTAAACACGCCGGTCGACCTCATCTATCAGATTGAACTGGTCAATGAATTGCCACATCCACAGTTCACAATTACTCGCCTAGGCAATACTTCAGCATTCACGGTGCAACTCGATTCCTTTGGCTCCTACGACCCTGAAGGCGACACCATTGTGTACCGCTGGTCTAGCAATCTGCTAGGCATCATGTACGACGATGGAGATGGTGTTTGGACGGGGCGCCTTCCCGCGGGAACACATCAGATTACACTGTCACTGAGTGATGATCGAGTTGAACACCTTGGCGTCTGGTCGACACACACTGAAACGTTGGTGGTCGAAAACACACCCTCGACAGCCATGATATCCAGCCACACAGATTTCTCCACTGATTCGAGCGTCCTTCATCAGTTTGAATCGGAAGGCAGTGGCGATTGGGATTTGTCTTGTGGGGATTTCAGCGATGTCTGGGTTCAAACGCACATCTGTGAAGATGGACCAGTGGTCAATCCCGACAATGTCGCGGTACGCTGGGATTCTAGCCTCGTAAACGGCGCACTGGGAACGGATTGGTCCCTATCCGCGCGACTACCCTCAGGACAGCAAACCGTGTCTTTTACCGTTGATGATGGTGTCAATCCACCCTCCGTCTCAAGCATCGAAGTCGAAGTATCAGAGAGTGCTCCGATTTTGATTCTGACCAGTCCAATTCCAGGCATAGAGGTCCAGAGTGATGGCCCCGTTCTATTCGATTTCAGAGGTTCGTTCGATGCCGATGGCGATGACTTCTGGGTCAACATCTCCAGCGATCTTCTGGAAAACCCAATCATCGAGAATGGAACCACGGATTATTGGTACAATGACGATTTGCCTGCAGGTGTCCACAATCTGACATTTAATCTGACTGATTCTACTGGTTTGTCACGGATTCACAACCAGATTCTCCACGTCAATCCAACGGCCCCCCATGCCATTATTTCGACGCTCTCCGAAGGAAAGTATATCACGCCCGCTGAATCGATTATCTTCGATGGATCCCAATCGTGGGATGCCGACGATGACATCATCCAGTACATCTGGCATGAGGTGACTTCCAGCGGCTCGATTGAAGTGGCGAACGACATCAATTTCACCGCGTGGTTTCCACCTGGCACCCACACCTTCACACTCACAGTCCGGGACTCACGTGGCGTCATGGACATGGCATGGATCAACATCACTGTCGGCACGTCAAACCCAGTGCTGTCCAACTTAGAGGTCAATCTGGCTGAACTCGAAGGGGATGTGAAGAACACCCTCGTTGTCAGCGTGTTCCTACAAGATGCGGATGGAACCACGCAAATGGACGGCAGTGTCCAAGGCCGCGTATCCTATGGTTCCAACAATGACGAATTCATGATGTACGATGATGGCGCCGGCAACGATGCGGTGGCTGGTGACGGCATTTACACCGGAGTGATGACCAGTAATCCGGGTTCTGAGGAATGGGCCAGCGTCGAAGTCTGGGCTTTGGATGATGACATGTCATCCAATGTGGTCAAGGAACAGTTGTCGATCCGTCATGCGTCCGGTATTTCGGGAGTCTTCGGTCTCTTGGGGTCAAACGGCGTGGTTGCCTTGGCTGCAATCATCCTCATCTTTGGCCTAATGGGTGGCCTGTATGTCCTTCGTAGCAAGCGACAGTTGGCCGCAGATCTCGAACTCATCGAATCATGGGGTGGCGGCTTAGGTGCTCAGCAAGGCTTTGATCTTGGAGAAGAAGAAACCGCCCCCGACCTCCCAGATATGGAAGCAGAAACTCCGCCACCAATGAGCGATTTCGGCGACCCCTAATCCTTGGTTGCGTAATATTCCGCATATCGTTCGGCATTGAGTGAATAGGTGTACTCATCGAGTACGCGTCGGCGACCATTGGCAGCCATATTCTCTCTCTGTTCTGGGTCGTTCAGGAGTGCATTGATCGCTGTTGCCAACGTATCGGGCTGATTGATGTCGAACAGACCACCGACAGTTTCGTCGACCATCTCAGGTAACGGCCCATCGTCGACCGTCACCACGGGCGTTCCGCTGGCCATCGCTTCGAGTGGAATCAAACCCTGTCCTTCGTAGTATGATGGGTAAGCGACCAAATCAGCGCTTCGGAACAGTTGAGCTAACTGTTCGAATGGGAGGCCGGCTTCTATTGTCACAGACTCGGCGACGCCGAGTCGCTTGGCCTGTCGTTCCAGTGTCCGTTTCATGTGGCCTCGTCCGACGATGGCCAAATGAGCCCCAGGATATGCCTCTAAAACCGCAGGCATTGCCTTGAGTAACGTCCGATACCCTTTGCGCGCCACCAATCGACCAACAGCCAGAATCAACGGGGTCTCTGTTTCAGCGAGGCCAGCCAGTGCGTTTTCATCGGGCTCCCCAAATCTGCGCCGCATCTCTTCGTGCGCGAGCATTGTATCCTCGTGATCTCGGTCCAAAGGTACGAACATGTTCGTGTCGACACCCCAACGCACAACTTCACAACGCCAATTCTCCGGTGGGTCGTATCGAGCTTGGAAATCAGCCTTGGTCGCCTCTGAGTTGGCCACACAGACCGTCGAAGTCCGGACCGCTGCGCGTTCGTATTTTGCATAGTGCTTGGCGGTCAATAGAATCGCGAGGTCGTTGGGATTCTTCCACACCGCAGACTCACCATGCTTGGCCGCCCGCGTCATGCCGTCTCGCTCACCCAGCCAAGATCCGTGCAGGCTGGTAATCACGGGTCCAACTTTATCCTTGACCATCTGATACTGTTTGTCTTTCCAGGAAATCATTGGTGCGTGTACATGCACCGCATCGAATGGATCACGGCGATGGATTCTCAGCAACTCTCGAAGCGCCCATTTTCCATAGGAAACGGTGAATGCCATGGGAAGTGGTGCCCATTTTACAGATAGAACCGAAACACCCTCCTGCTGCGGAATTTTTCGTGGATTCCGTTCAACACTCTTGTCACGCCGGGTAATCACGGTTACACGGTGGCCTTGCTTGACCAGTGCCCCGGCCAAATGGAACACTGTGGAGCCCATTCCACCCCATCGAGGGGGGTATTCGCCCGATAACATCGCGATATGCAACTCACACCCTCCGGTGGGGCCTGTAAGGCCCCCTTTTTTGAATGAATCCGGTTTAAGTCGGGAACGGTTGCATTCAAATCGGTCATCTGGGTCGGAGGGCCGGGGATGTCATGGGAGATATGCTACCTGTACATGTGACGGTTGTCATTCCGACGCGGAATGAAGAAGCTGCGATTGTCGATACAATTCGCTCGATTCCAAACGATGGATGGTGCGAAAAACTCGATTTTTTAATCGTCGACGGCAATTCATCTGATCGAACTCGAGAATTGGCTGCTGAAGAGGGTGCTTGGGTTGTAATGGAGCCTCGAAAGGGCTACGGTCGAGCCTACAGAACCGGTTTCGCACTCGCACCCGGTGACATCATTGTGACACTCGATGCTGATTGTACCTATCCGGGAGAAGAGGTTCCTGGCTTGGTTCGCAAACTCGTTGAAGAGGATCTGAAGTTCATCACTTGCGACCGCCTTCGTCGTGCCGAGGATGGTGCGATGTCTGGATTGCACGGATTCGGTAATTGGGGCCTTTCGGCCACAGCTCGCATGCTCTTCTGGTATGGCATCCATGATTCACAGAGTGGAATGTGGGTTTTCTGGAAGAATATCATGGAGAACGACAAGATGCGCCCAACTCACGATGGCATGCCTCTCTCTGAAGAGATGAAAATCAATGCACGGCGCTGCTTCGGTCGCAAGAAGGCGGTCGAAGTCAGTGTTCCATACCGCGTTCGCGTCGGAGATGCTGAGATCAACACATGGGGCGATGGATGGCTGAATTTCCGCTTCCTCTTCGCAAAACGGTTCGGAATCAATCGAACTCGTTCAGACTGGGGTCCAGACGAAAATACGCAAGTCTGACACTGGATACCATCGATTCCAGTGAATTTGAGTCAGGGCAACAGCCTTACGTGTGCGGGTGCCTCCGGCACCCGATGACCTGTCGTACCTCACGATTGGGTGTTCTCCCAACCGCCGCTGTGATGGCATTTTTCTTGTTCGCACTGGTGCCCACAGCGGCTGCTGGCGGCGGCGATTTCAACAATGCAGAGGCGGTGAACAACACCGATCTCCCGGCTACCAAATCCGGCACCTTGAGCACTTCAGAGACTTGGTACAAGGTCGAAACCTACTATGGCGACCGAATCACCTTCGATTATGATGTGAGTTGTAACACGTGGTGGCCGCTCATCGACACCTGTGAAGGCCAAATCAAAATCTACGACGAGAACAACAACGAGATTTTCTCACGGAATTTGTATGATGGCGATGGCAATGGTCAGGAATCGACGACCGTCACAGCAGCCGCAGGCACAAGCGGAGATCCGAAAACCGATATTTTCCAATCTGGTACACAGTGGATCTATGTTCGAATCAAAGACGTGGACACAACCGGCGATGACGGGCACGATTACACTTTGAACATCGATTTGATTACCACTTGGAGAGATCAGGATACCGATGGAACTCTGGACTCAGATGATGACTGTGACACGGTCCCTGGAACCTCTACAGAAGATCGACAGGGGTGCCCAGATGGAGACGGTGATGGTTGGTCAGATGCGGGCGACCTCTTCCCGGATGAACCGAGTCAGCACGCAGACCAAGATCAAGATGGCTACGGCGATAATCCAAACGGAGTCAATGGGGATCAATGTGCAATCGCATGGGGAGACTCGTGGGAAGATCGCTACGGTTGCCCCGATCGTGACAATGATGGCTGGTCCGATCCAGATGATTGGGGTGAATGGGGTCCAGTTTGGACCACTGCAGATGGCGGTGACGCATTCTGGGAAGATCCCACACAATGGTCGGATTTCGACCTCGATGGCTATGGTGACAATTGGGCCGACCCAGAATGGAATGATTCACACGAAGAGATGGGCGTTGGCGAATTTGTAGAAAACGCCACAACCCCTGATTTCTGTCCACTTGAGACGGGTTATTCGTTCAAGGATCGGATGGGTTGTCCTGACATGGATGGTGATGGATGGTCCGCACCGAGTGGAAATTGGACTTGGGAATTTGACGGTGCTGACGCCTTTGATGATGACTCCACTCAACATTCGGAC
>JAKUOE010000063.1 GCA_022449845.1 Candidatus Thalassarchaeum sp. | reverse complement strand
CAAAAAGTCGCCTGTATATCGCAATTGGGTTGCTATTCGTGGCGTTCGCCATTCTTGGAATTTGGATTCCGGGATGGCCCACTGTCTCATGGGCTGTCCCTGCAGCGTTTCTATTCTCGTATTCTAGTGAAAGGATGTTCAGATGGACGTTGACCAATCGGTACTTTGGATCGGCGATGTTTGAGTATTATGCGACTGGAAAGACGGTGCCTCAACATGCTAAAAATGGGATCATGGCGATGATTTCAGTAATGACGTTGTCTTCAGCAACCTTCGTGTGGTATGTGTCTACCCTTGGGGATGGAATGATGACAAATCCCTCCTCTTGGAATGGGGCGGATCCAGGGTATGGTGCCGCGACCATCATTCTCGTCGGGTGCATCGGCGTATGGTGGCTATATGCCAAGGTAGAAACCAGAAAATAGCCCTGTTTTGCTTGATTCGGTACTTTGAAAACAGAATGCCCGGTCGCCGGCTCATGAATGAATTTCTGATTAAGTTGGAAGATCGACCTGGGTCGTTGGCAGAATGTTGTGTTGCACTTGGTGACGCTGGTATCAACATCGTAGCTGGTGCTGGAATTGCAAGCGCATCCGCGGCTGCTGCACTTGTCACAGAAGACTCAGAGGGTACCGCAGCTGTGCTTGATGAAATTGGAGTCACTTACACAATGAGGGCTTTGGAAACAGTTGTTTTGCAACACGTTCCTGGTGCATTGGGTGGATTTACACGAGGGCTTGCTGAGAATGGTATCAATCTCGGTTCAATTTACATCATGCAGACTGATGCTGAAGGCGTGCACATCGGTTATTCCACAAACTGATTGCGGTTTTATCGCCGAGAATTCCCGCGACGGGATTTCGATTTACGCTTTGATTTACGATCGTCTTGCCGGCGGCTAGATTTGTTGTGGAAACGGGACCTTCTCGTATTTCGCCTAGGCTTGCGTGGTTTTTGCTTACGTGGGGGAG
The DNA here is from genome assembly GCA_022449845.1 of Candidatus Thalassarchaeum sp. GTDB lineage: Archaea > Thermoplasmatota > Poseidoniia > Poseidoniales > Thalassarchaeaceae > MGIIb-P. The sequence continues at coordinate 7,549 of JAKUOE010000063.1, read as the reverse complement.
CCGGGATGTATTCTACATCGTATTTGGGCAAATCGTTGAAATCTGGTGGACTGAATTTGACAAAGATGCCGACTTCTTTCTGAATGGTATTACACATCTTCTTCTGAGGGCTTTGAACCAATGAAATCACTGAGCCTTTGGCTCCTGCTCTTGCTGTCCGGCCACTGCGGTGTTTGTACGCCTTGCCGTTTTCAGGGGGGTCATAATGGATGACGCAATTGATTCCTGAGACGTCGATCCCTCGAGCAGCGACATCGGTGGCGATCAGAGCCATACATCGGCCTTCGACGAATTTAGCCATCGCTCGATCGCGTTGTTTTTGGTCCAAGCCGCCGTGTAAAGTTGCCACGCTGATGCCATCATCCACCAGTTCATTCCCAACGCGATCCACGCCTTTTCGAGTTCTGCAGAATACGATTACTTTGCCACATTTACGGATTGCTTCAGCAGCAATGCCAATCTTCATGGAATTTTTCATGAGCCAAAAGAAATGCTCCATACTCTCCATGCTAATTTCTTTGGGTCCCACTTCAATGGTGACTGGATTGTGTAGATATTTGTCCACCAAATCTCCAACTTCATCGTCAAGTGTTGCACTAAACAATACTGTCTGGCGATTGGGCGCGCATCGGTCGAGGATGTCGCAAACCGGTTCCATGAATCCCATATCGGCCATTCGATCGGCTTCATCCAGAACAACAGCGCCGACATCCTCGAGGCTCAAAGCTCCATTTTCCAGAAGGTCGAGGAGGCGTCCAGGACAGGCGACGACAATGTCGACGCCTCGGGATAGAGCCTTTCGTTGTCTACCATATGGTACTCCTCCATAGATGGGGAGGACTTCGAGATCAAATGTTGCTGCGAGTGGTGTCAACACGCTACAGATTTGTTCAGCCAATTCTCTCGTGGGTGAAAGGATGAGGGCGGTTGGAAATTCTGGGTCTGCCCGGGGGGTCCGAGAAATCAAGGGGAGGCCGAACGCCAGTGTCTTGCCAGAACCTGTCGGTGCCCGGCAACAAATATCGTGGCCTAGCATGGAATCTGGGATGGCTTCTCTTTGGACCTCAAATGGTTCGGTAATCCCCTGTTTCTCTAGTGTTCGAACGAGGCCGGGGTCGACGCCCAAATCATAGAAACTGACGTCCATTGTTCCTTGCCCCATTCCGGTCGCCAAGTCCGGGCTATTTGAAGTGGTCAGTGACGAAACAGTCGTGTCCCTGTAAACAACATGGCCATTCCATGTTCATCTGCCGCTTCGATGACTTCTGAGTCCCGGATGCTTCCACCCGGCTGAACCACCGCTGTAATGCCAATTTCATGGCTGGTATCGATACCGTCTCTGAATGGGAAGAATGCATCTGAGACCATCATCGCACCCTTGGCCCGATCTTCACCTGCACGACGAGCGGCGATTCGGACGGCCTCGACGCGGCTGGTTTGACCTGGGCCAATGCAGACGGTTGCGAAGCCATTGGATGTGGGTTGAATGAAAATCACACAATTGCTCTTGACTTGGGCGCAAACCGCCACTCCAAATCTTGCGAGATCGACTTGTGCAGAGTCGACTTCAACCTTGGTCACACATTCTACGGTGGACCAATCGATGATGGGGGCGCCCTCTGTCTGAGCTAGCCAACCACCATCGATCTGGCGAAATTGAGTCTGCATATCCAATGGCCTCATTTCACCTAGTGTGAGTAATCTTCGATTCTTCTTCTCTGATAGAATCTCGATGGCTCCGTCTTCATAGCCGGGCGCAATGATGCACTCAACGAAGTGGGCACCGATGCGTTCTGCGGTCTCTTTGGTCACGACTGAGTTGAAGGCGATGACACAGCCAAAGGCAGATTCAGGATCGCTAGCCAAGGCGTCATCCCATGCAGAGACTTGGTTTGTTGAGAGAGCGACGCCGCAAGCATTTGTGTGTTTGATGATGACACAACAATGGGGCCATTGTGACCATTCAGCACCCGTGCATGACCGGCAAAATCGCAGGGCTGCGTCCAAATCCAGATAATTGTTGAACGAGAGTGCCTTGCCTCCATGTTGCTGGGCTTCAGCCAGTCCACTGGGAGCTTCACCTGGAGTATTGCCTGGATAGAAGGCGGCGGGCTGATGTGGATTCTCGCCATAACGGAGAGGGTTTCGCTGGCCACCTGAGACAAGCAATTTCTCAGGCAGAATCTCCTCGGCTTCCTCCTCTAACGATTCCAATCTGTTGGCGAGGGTGTTGGCGAGAGCGACGTCGTATGCGGCTGTTCGCTGATATGCTGTCAAAGCCAATCGCTGACGCATGGTGATGTCGACAGCACTAGGATCACCATTGGCTTCCTGAATTGTTTCGAGAAGGTCGCCATAATCACCGGGGTCGGTGACGATGAGGACGTCAGCATGGGATTTGGCCGATGCTCTGACCAGTGTGGGTCCGCCGATGTCGATCATCTCGATGAGATCGGCCTCACTCACTGGTGGGTCTTGGGCGGCGACTTCCTCAAATGGATAGAGGTTCACGGCGACGAGGTCGATACGCGGGTAGCCAAGTTCGTCGAGTGTTGCCATGTCCTCTGGATTGTCGCCACGCGCAAGGATGGCGGCATGAATTGCGGGATGTAATGTCTTGACGCGGCCATCGAATACCTCGGGGTGTCCCGTCACATCGGTCACATCTGTAACGTCCAAGCCGTTCTCCCTCAAGAGGCGGGCTGTACCGCCGGTTGAGAGAATCTGCCAACCCATCGCAGTCAACGCGGTTGCGAATGCTGTAACCCCTGTTTTATCATAGACAGAAATGAGGGCCCGAGGTGCATTTACACCTTCTTTGCCGGGCACGGAAGTGGTAAGTGTTGGCTGGTCAAGGTCAACCATGATGGGAGCCCGTTATGCAGCGAATGATTGGCCGCCTTTGAATGCGATGGTGGCTCAATCGCCACGAGCAGACACGACTTGGTCGATTCGTAGCATACTTGAACAGGTCTCAGTCGCTGCACTCAGAGCCGACTCTAGGCTTTGCGCTGCTTCCTTGGCTCCCGTCGGACTGACCTCTCCTTGTGTGTTAATTCCCGCATCGCGGACACCATTTCTGTGGGCCGCTCGGAGTTCCAATATTCGATCCAATGCATCGGTGCCTGCATTCTGTGCGAGTGTCGATGGGATGACTTCAAGCGCCCGAGCAAAGGCCTCCATCGCCAAACGGTTGCGTCCAGCCTCGTGCTCTGCGGCTTCTCTGATTGCGAGTGCACAGGCCATGTGTGTCGCTCCACCTCCATCGACCAAGCGATTTGGTTGCATCGCGAGTCCTGTAGATCGCAGGGCATCGTGAATGGCTCGAATGGCCTCTTCTGCCGCAAGATTGTTGGCTCCACCGATTTCAAAGGTCACAACCTTGGAAGAAGGGCACGATTCTAGGCGGATAATATCCTCAACCTGATCGGTGGCCGCACGTCGCTCAGTCAGCAAGCGCCCAGCCAATCCCACATCATCAGGCGTGATGTCCGCGAGATGCTCGATGATACGGGAGCCTGTCGCAAGAGAGGCGTTTCGAAGTTCGCTATCATCAAATTCGCCAGCAGCAAAGCACCCTGCTCTCATCAATCGATGGAGGAGGCCTTTGTCGACCGAGCCTGAACAAAGATACACATTGGCTCCAGAAGCCAGTAGTGTTTCAGCCAAAGCGTCTCGAGTTTCATCTTCGGCCTCGAGGAAAGCATCCAACTGTGAAGCTTCTTCGATTTCGATTGAAGCGGTCCTGATCTGCTTTCGTGGACCAAGGTCGCCATTGATTGTAGCAACCTTGGCGTCGTCGATTAGAGAGGGGAGTGAATCTAACAGAATACGTCTGCGCACCACGATTCCGTGGAGTATGTTACTGTCGGAAAGACTGCCGATGTTGGTCTTGTGCATGGTGATGTGATCCGTGTCTCCTTCAACGGTTTCCAACGCCCCGACGATCATCTTCGAAAGAACGGGAGCGGCACCTTCTGCACCTTTACCCGTCAACGATGTGATGGCGACTTCTTCAAGAGATTCTGGAGTCGAAGGTGTTGCGAGCGTAGAAACCGTATCCAAAGCGGTGGTGCATGCTGCGTTGTAGCCATCGACAATGGTCAATGGGTGCAACCCCTTCGTGAGTAATCGGCCGGCCTCTAGCAATAATTCAGCACTCAATAGGAGGGTGCCGGTCACGCCATCGCCACAGGAATTCTCCTGAGATTCTGCCATGGCCACGAACATTTTCGCCGCGGGGTGTTTGACCATCAATTCAGCGACAATCTTAGCACCATCATTGGTGACGGCGGTGGTTCCATCGGTCTTGTAGAGCATCTTGTCAAGTCCACGTGGACCATATGTCGGGCGCAGTAAATCGGCGAAAACCCGAGCAGCTGTGATGAGTTTCTCTTGAACGGCGGTTCCACTGGTGACGTTCGTCTCCTCTCGAAGAATCACGACCGGGGGCTTACCAGCGGCTTCGTCGCCCATGGTTCACTCGGCCAAAGCAGTACTCATGAAGCCTTCGCGGGGCAGTTTCAAGCCTTTTGGGGCTCGATTTGATACCATTGCCACCACAGGTAAGCACTGGTTCCAAAAGCGGTCACAAATGCACCGGAGGCGGGGAATCCCCATTGATCATGATACAAGATGTACTGTGCAACAGTGAAACCGATAATGACCAGCCAAGCGGAGAATCTGCGACCATTGATGCCCAAACCATTGGATACATCGCCCCAATTTGTAATCACCCAATACGCTAGAGCAACCAGACCGATGAGTGTCAAATGGCCAAGCCACCAAGCCATAGTTGCACCCAACGCATCGACGTAGAGGTCATACAATCCACCGAGGATTGACTCGCCCAGATTCAAATCCATGACTACGCGAAGTGTAGTCGCTTCTTGAATCATCTCATCGGCGTTATTTCGTCGCGCGCAATGCGGCTTCGACCAAACGCATGCCGATGACACCGATTGGACCCGGTGCAAGTAGTCCAAGAGATTCGATCGATTCTCCCGATGCGAGAGATTGGCTGGCCTCGGCGAAGGCACGCAATTCTGCGGTTAGACTCGGTTCTCCGCCTTCAATTTCTACGCGCTCGCGTGGTGCAGCGCCAAATCCACCCCATTCTGGGCCTCGAATGTTGTCAGGGTGCTTGTGTAACCAGAAACCCGTGTGATCTAGATAATCGATGTGTAGAGAGGCATCTCGGCCAATAATCCGTAGCTCACGGACCTTGCCGCGAACGCGGCTACGCCAAGAGACTGTGATTTGTGCAGATGGACCCAATGGATTGTCAGTGGTACCTGATGGGAATCGCATGTGAATCACCGCATGATCTTCGATTCCCGCAATCTCGCTGGGAAGTGAAAATGCATCGATTTCATCGGGGTCGACATCGCCCATCAAATCTCGACAGATGTCCATATCGTGGATGGCCAGCGCCGCGATGACGCCGATATCGGGTCGTGGTTCACGGACCGACAATCGTTCTGATTCAATGTGAAGAACGGGTCCAAGTTCGCCGGATGCAATCATGTCTGCAGCCTTTCGGATGGCGACGTGGTAACGGAACAGGTGGCCAACGCACAACATTCGTCCGGTCTCTTGCGCGCATGTGACGATAGATTGGGCCTCGACCTCATCCAGGGCTAGGGGTTTCTCAACAAGGACATCCACGCCTTGCTGCATCAGAGCGATGGCCAGAGGAGCGTGCATTGGCGTCGGAGTCGCGATGGTTGCAGCGTCGATGTCGTAGTTTTCACGCAATGTCAGGGCGTCAGTATGCCATTCGCAATCGAACTCTTCTGCAAGTTCACGCGCTCTGTTTTCATCGACATCGCAGACGATGAGGCGATCGATTACTTGCTCTTGTTTGAGGGAAACCCAGGTTCGAACGTGGTTGCGACCCCAGTAGCCCGTTCCAACCACTGCAACAGTGAATCCCATGGTCGCGCGACCTCGGTCTTGTTCATGACTGTGCCGACTGGGGGTTGTTCATCGTCGAATATGGGGCGATTTGATGTGGTTGTGGCCTGCCGCGGTCTGCATGGGTGTCCGCATTCTGGCGGCTTTACGTGACCTCGACCCGCCTGCAGGTGGGGCGGAAATGTCGCTCGCAACACTCCTGAAAGGAGTGATGTGTGAGGGGCCCGATATTGAGGATGCGCCTGATTACACTCCACTTGAGACGGTGGAAGAGGAACAGGGAATGAGTGGTTGGTCTGTCAAGGTCTTCCAGAGTTCCAGTCGTGGTGATGTCACTGACTTGACCAGAGACAGTGGTCTGGAGCGTGATGTCTGCAATCATCCCGTTGAGGATCTATGGTCTGGTTTGGCTTGGAGGTTGCGTAGCCGACGAACGGGGAAGCAACATTCAGGACTCCAGCGAAAACATCTCTCAAAGAGTAATCAGGCCTTTGCAAAATGGTTGGCCCCACTCCTCGCTGCTGAGGTCAATGCAGCAAAGAGTAGTGGTGATGTTCTGCTGGGCGTCACTCAGCTCCATTGGTCCGCAGGTGCGGCGAAAGCGTTCCAAGACGCTGGGATTCCATATCTCGCCTTTGTGCGAGACGAATTGCAGTTCAACCACTCAGGATTGTATCGAGATTCACTTGAGGGTGCTGCGGCTGTCTGTGGAGCTGGACAAGGTCTTCTCAAGCAGATTCGGGGCGTGTTCAACATTCACTATGGTGCCCATGTCCCTCTTCCGGTGAACTACGCTGAACGGTTCGGTACTGTTGAGGATGTATCTCAGAGGCGGCTTGCAGGATTGACTGCGCGTGTCGAGAGGAATGATGGAGGTGTACCTCGAATCGCAATCGTCGGTGTGACACCAGAGAAAGGGTTCGAATTCTACAAACGGTTCCTTCCCCATCTTCAGGAAGTGTGGCCTGATGCCCAAGTCGACGTGTATGGTGGTGGCGCCTACGCAGAAGCACTGGGCGAGTTCAGCAACACGACATGGAGAGGGCACACTTCGGTAGAGGATGTGTTCTCAAATTGTGATGTTCACGTTCTAACCGTGGAAAGCACAGGATCTTGGGGGCGTGTCATCAACGAAGCGGGTCTGTTCGGTGTTCCTTCTGTGACCGTCGACATCGGAAGTCAACCCGAAGCCGTGGGTGACGGGGGGATTGTGGGCGCCAAAGATGGAAGTCTGGATGATTGGGTGGCTGCCATCAAGGACACTTACGAGAATCGAGAAGAATACGGTGCGAAAGCGAAGGAGCAAGCGCATGTTGTCGATCATCGGCGTTCAATCGCCATGTTCCGCAGTGCCATCCGTGATGTGCTGGAATTGTGAGGGGTTGCGATGAAATCAATTCGCAAAGCGACCTTGGCGCTTTTCGGTGTGACTCTATTGTGGGGTGGCACTTTCGTTTGGATGCAGCAGTCCCTCAATGCTGCCTCGGCTGCGTTGCCTGATATTCCTGAGGATGATGTTGTCGTTTTCTTCGTGATGATGCGATTCATGTTGGCTGCGGGTCTTCTCGTACTGGTCCTACCACGTGCGCGTGCGGGCCTAGCCAACAAAGAGGTCTGGAAGGGTGGAGCATGG
>JAKUOE010000062.1 GCA_022449845.1 Candidatus Thalassarchaeum sp. | reverse complement strand
TGAAGGATTCAACGGAATGTGGGGCAACTACAACGTTTGTCAGAACTACGCATACAGTGTATCTACACCGGTCCCAGCTGGTTACGGCTTGTCCTACCCGATTGTGGACACAAGCGATTCCAACATTCAGCAGGTCGTGATGTACGTGGACATGGTCCACTACGGTGCAGACTACTACCAGGACCGCCTGGAAGTCAGTGTCAGAGGCGCTAACACAGTTACGGATCTGTTGAACAAGGATTACAGCCGTGACTTCGGTACCGCTTCGATCAGCAATGGTGACATCACCGGCGCAGACACAGGTATTGACATCGGTGGCAACCGTGCATCGGGTGACTTCAGTGATATCACTATCACCAACCCGGCGAATGAGGGTATCCTGATTTCGGATAGCGTGGGCGCGACCATGGACAGCATCACTGTCGATAGTGGACGCTACGGTGTCCGCATGGGCAGCAATGCTGGTGGCAAGTTGACCTTGACCAACATGGATCTCGACGGTCAGACCAACGACGGTCTTGTTCTCTCGAAGAGCATGAATCTCGATCTGAGCGGAACCATCCAGAACGCAGGATACTGTGGTCTGAAGGTTCTCTCATCGAACGATGCTGATTGGGAATTCGATGGTCTAAACCTGAACAATAACGCTGTGGGTATTACTCACGACGGTTCTGGTATCATGACGATGTCTAACACAGTAATGACAGGTAACGCAATGGATGTGACCATGAGTGGCGCCGCCGCGATGGACTATCTTGAGGGTGATGTTACCGAGAGCAAGGTTACGACAAGTGACCAGTCTCGGTTCACTCGCCTGCGAGCGTTGGATGTTGACATTAGTGCTGACGGCAACGCAGTCGATGGCGCACCAGTCAAGATTCTGGACGCTGACAACTACGTGATTGACAGTGGTACGACAGATAGCAGCGGAGGCGTTGCTGGTATGTCATTCGTCACCTGGTCAAAGGATTCATCCGGTGTTACGACACCGAATCTGGCGGGCTACCAATTGGTAACAATTGCAACCATTGCCTACACCTCTGGCTCGGTCATTGACGTTCGATATGCGATCAACACGATTTCGCTCAGCGACACATCGGGCAATACGGCTACGGCTGCATTGTCTCAGTCGATTGACGCGCGTACGTGTTACAGCTACAGTTCGGCAAGTTACGACATCCATGCATCATGTACAGGTCTAAACTATCAGAGCAGCCGTACAGTGGACGGTGTTGATGAGTATGGTTACTACCTCTCAGAAACCGACTTCACCAACCAGGTTATTCAGATGGACACGCCATACAACTATGCGAGTATCGGAACAGGTCATCAGTCGTACAACGGCTCGACGATCTTCACGACGGGATGTTACAACTCTGAAACACGATTGTACCCGAACTATCCGTACCAGGGTCACATCTGGATGGATGACACTCTGATTATCGCAATGTGTGATGAGTCGGGCAACAAGGCAGACAGCAGCATCCGTCTAGGATACTCTGGAACCTACAGCTACGGTAACTACCACATCAACAACACTGACATCCTTGGTCTGAAGACCATTGCGAGTGGTAGTGGATATTACCAGAACAACGGTGACATCGAAATTACCAACAGCCTGTTGATGCACTACGATTCAGTGACCAACGTACGGTCCAGTTCGATCTACTACGACGACATGTGTATCCAGACCTCTGGATTCGACGACGTCGAGATCTCTGGCAACACGATGGTTGACTGTGGTGCTGGTATCTTCGTACCGAACAACTACTACGCGATCAACGTGTATTACGGTGGTAACGGTCAGAACAGACTCGATGTGAGCAACAACGACTTCGTTGACTGTGTCAACCTCTGTATGTGGTTCTACCTCGGTTCGAACTCGCACGATGCTAAGTTCAACGGCAACACCATGCGCGGTACTCCAGTACAGTATGGTGTGTACGCTCAGGACAACACTCTGCACGACATCGAGATTGATGGTAACACGCTTTACGCGGAGAACCCAATCTACATGCGCGGTGCACGTGAGTGGGATGTTACGAACAACGACATCCAAGGTATCTCGAGTGCTGCAAACGCGTGTATCTTCGCGTTGCAGGGGCAAGGAACCATTGAGGGTAACACCTGTACGGATGCTGACGGTGGTATCGCAATCAGCGGTATCAACAGCGGTAACGATGTCCACATCTTGGACAACACGATTGGCTTCACTCCAGGCCGTCTACCGACCAGTGCAATCGGCATCTTTGTCGAGAACTGTGGTCTTGACGAGGTCTGGATGGGCGGCAACGTGGTCTCAACCGTGATGAACGCGGTTCAGACCGACGGCTGCACAGTGACTGACAACGGCTCGTACTACACCGGTCTTGGTGGAGGCGCAGGTCGCATCCACAACGTCGACATGCAACAGAGTACTTTCAGCCCAGCAAACAGCAACATCTGCACGGGCGACTCGGTACGCTGGATCTCGCGTGCGTACGGTAGCACGAACACCCCTCACACGACCACATCAGATGCTGGTCAGGCGGAGAGCTGGGACAGTGGAACGATGAACCTCGGTGCATCCTTCGTACACCAGTTCACCAACACGGGTAACTTCACGTACTACAGTTCGACGATGACGACCATGACTGGCTCGGTGAATGTCGTAGATTGTCAAGGTAACAACCTCCAGACAACTGGTATTGACATCCTTGGCGGTGGCGATGACATCACACTCAACGGTGTGATGATCACTGGATACGGCCTCGGTCTAGCGATGGAAGGCGGTTCCCTGCACATGGCAGGCGGCACCACCATCCTCGGTGATGCAACTGCTGTTGAAGTGACCAACGTCGATGTCTCATCGATGGGCGCAACAGTGGGTGCAAACGGCACCTACGGTGTGGGTCTATCTGCGGTCAGCGAAAACGGTCGTGACGACCTCGATCTGGCTGGACTCAACGTCAACGCGGCTGTCGGTGTTCTTGCTGACGGTCACGAGGCATTCCGCTGGAACGGCGGTATCGCACAGGGACACACTGTCCTGAAGACCATCAACGGTGCATCTGGTACCATTGAGAACATGTCGGGTATCTTCAACTACAACCACCCACAGTTTGGTCCAATGGACATCCCACTAGCGTGGGAGGACACCTACTCGTGCTACTCGGTCGATCCGACCTACATTGCAAACAACATGGGTAGTTGTGGTGGCGTTGTAACACAGATCAATGCAGGCGCATTCTCAACCGTGACCAGCATCGGCAACGGTGTACTCAACAACGGTGCTATGATTAGCCAGTGGATGCCAAGCAAGTTGACAGTTGATGCAGACGCAATCATCCATGAGGGTAACCTTCTGTCCTTGACCATCACGCACATGGGTGACAACCCAAGCAGCGATGTTGGTCTGTACATCCGCAGCCTAGCCATGGCAGAGAACCTGAACACAGGTGAGATGGTTGCTGTGCCTGGCGGTCGCGCCGAGTATGTCAGCCCATCGTGGCGAAGCAGCCCCGGTCGAACGATCACCGTTGACGGTGTACTCTGGGACTGGCTCGGCAGCAACATGCTGAACGAGGCAGACGACATGATGCCCGGTGCAGTGGCTGTTAACGCAACCACGCAGGCGCACATGCGCGTGACATTGGATTCGAACTACATGTTCATTGCACTCGTGGGTCCAACCTTCGTGAGCACTGACGGTCTGTTCTACCTTGACACCGGTCCAGGTGGTTCGTCCACGGGCGACAACTGGCACTCACAGCACACTCTGCCGATTCAGGCAGACTACATGCTGTGGATGGAGGATCTCAACAACTGGGGTCTACGCAAGGTTATGCCTACCGGAAACTGGGTCGATGTGACGTCGAGCTGTCCGCAGATCACGTCCTACATCTTCATGGGCAACCCGTACACGACCACTCCAGTGAGTGAGTTCCGTGTTCCATGGTCCTGCCTAGGAAACCCAACTGAGGACGTCCGATGGATCGCTATGGTCCAGTGGGACTCCCCATTCGGTCAGGATGGACAGGTTGCAGGTGTGTTCCCAGAACAGCCATTCAACGGTACAACGACTGCAGGCCAGACCTTCAGTCAGTTCGGTAACTTCCACCTGCTTGGAGGCGACCTCCCTGCAAGTGGAACCGCACCAGTGACATTGGATGACCACCTGCTGCTACTCCGCAGCTACGTAGGCACAGGCACCGCTCCAGGTGACCCACACGCATACCAGATCATGGTCAAGACCCTCAACTCAGAGGGCGACTACTGGGATTGGGATGACTCCAATGCACCAGTCGTGATGACTGAGAATAGGGAAATCACCATTGATATCCTGCGTGCGAAGCCGGTTATCGAGAACTTGGTGGATGTATCATACGATGAGGATTCGGGATCGCATACGATTTCGTTGACAGACAAGGGTGTTGACCTACAGGACGCATCCTCTGGTCTGATGTGGACTGTGACCGACGCAGCGTCGAACACGCACAGTTACCCAACGCCGTATGATTACAACCTCGCTGGTCAGACACTGACTCTCGACACGCTCGAGAACCAGTTCGGTGGCCACCGCCTGCAGCTGACCGTGACAGACAGTGACGGTCTCAGCGCAACGCAGACGATGGAAGTCGGTATCTGGAACGTCAACGACGCACCAGTGATCTGTAACACGAACCGCTTCGACTGCATGCCGGTCTTCTACGATGACGGTGACGGTAACCTGAACGTCCACGATGAGAACTTCAACGGTCTCATCACCAAGGAACTCGGTGACACGTCCAACGCGACTCGCTCGTACATCGTCGACATGGCGAACGAGCAGTCGCAGTCTGACTGGAACAACGAGGCAATTCCACAGGTGTACACGTGGACTGAAGATGAGGGCACATGTACGCCCTTTGACTCGGCCATTGCTAGCAACGTGCTGACCATCGCGGAGAACACTGCGAACGAAGCCGGTGGTAACTGTGACATCGTTCTGGATCTGTCCGACGGTGCTTCGACCAACTCGGATGCGACCTCAGTCACGGTGAACTTCATCGTGAACCCGGTCAACGACCAGCCTGAGATCAAGGCCTTCGATGCAGCGAACAACGTCTACGTCGAGACCGCCAACGGCTCCCTCCAGCTTGACTGGTTCTGGGACGTCATGGAAGATGACGAGGATGCAAGCAACTTGACATGGGATCTAAGTCGCCTGATGGCTGACAACGACCACCCACTCGATGAGTTGACTTGGTCTGTTGAGGAAACCTCGCTGTGCGCATACGAGAACTACTTCTCGATTACAGTGGACAACGACATGGACACACTCGCAATCGACTTGATTGACGATGCAGCAACCGACGCTCCAACTTCGGAGATCGACTTCCTGCAGGATGCTGACAATGATGGCGTCGCCGATGGCGGTGTCCACCAGATGCAGCCTGCAAGTGGTGTGTACTGTACGGTCTACCTGTGGATGCACGATACGCCTGAGGCGCCTGATCACATCGATTACGCCCAGAGCCCGTCGGGTGTCTACGAGCAGCGAAGTATTCGTGAGACCATCTACATCCGCGTCATTAACACCGCGGAAGCACGTGCAGACTACCACTTCGGTGACACGCCAGGATTCAGCTGGTTGAACATCGAGGCTGTGCTGCCTGGTACTCGCGTACCTGTGGACATCGAAATCACGAACACTGGTAACGACCCATCTCTGTACAACTACGGACATGACGTACAGGTTCGGTTCTATGTGGACGACAACCCGACACTGATTCAGGACCAGGTAACACTGTCCTGGGATGCAGGTGAAGTACAGGCCCTCTACAATGAGGAATCGACAATCCGCGGATACGTGACATTGAACAACCCGTCAGAGTATGTACGAGCCTTCATCGAAGTGCGCACAATCAACCCGCACACCGATGACTACATCGACAACTCGATCCGCCGACCAGCGCTTGAAGAGTTGAACTGGGACAACAACAACGTCACAACGGACGACACGGCAGATGGCCTACCACAAATGGTGCGCCTACGCCCAGCAACTTCGGTTGCTAGCTTCGCTCCGGGACTCATGGCTGTGAGCCTAGTGGGTGCCTTCGTTGGCGCTCTCCTAATGCGCGCACGCCAAGAGGAAGACGAGGAGGAACTCACAGAGTCCCTCTCCAGTGACGATGAGGCGGTCAGCCCGGTCATCGCAACGATTCTACTCGTTGCGATTACCGTGGTCCTGTCCGGTGTTATCTACGTCTGGGCTCAGAGCCTGGCCACGGATTCCACGGGCAAGGCAACGCCACGTTTGACCTTCGATTCGTCGGCAATGTTCGAACACACAGGTGACCAGACGCTCTGGAACTGGAAGATCAACGTCGTCAGCCACGACAACGAACTCGCTGCTCAGGCAGTATACGTCGTTGTACAGTGGACAGATGATGCTGGCGCAGTTCACAGCGAGCGTACCAGTCTGGCCAATCCAGATGGCGTGTATGGGTTCGTACCCAGCAACAGCCCTGCATTGGTGACCTACAAGGATTCGATCAACTGTAACGTGGATTGTTCCGCCGGATTCGGCGCAAACGACATCATCCATATCCGAATGGTAGACCCAGCATCTGGGGAAGTCATCGATAATGCACAGGTTACACTGCAGTACGCACCTTCGGGTGGTACCGCAGTCATCCTGATGACGTTTGCAGCACAGTATAACCCGCCTAGCATGAAGGCGACGTTCTGAGCTTGAATCAGAGACAACAGGGGCCACCCGAACGGTGGCAGAGCGGGGCGCCTTCGGGCGCCCCCTCTGAGCCCCCACTCCGCACCGGCGGAGTGGGGTCCTTGCTCCCATTCCTTCTTGACGGAGTACCGTTTCGTCGATTTATTCCGGTGCTACCATGACGACAAAGGCCGTTTGCTTCGATTGTGATGGAGTCTTGGTGGACACCATCTCATCTTGGCGCATCATCCACGAGCATTTCGGCACCGATAGTGGTGAGATGCTTGATCGCTTCATGAGGGGCGAAGTTACCGATGCTGAATTCATGGCCGATGATATTGGCCTATGGAAGAGTGTTCAGCCCAAAATTCACCGTGACGAATTGATGCGTTGTTACCAAGGTATCACACTGATGACTGGAGCCAGAGAACTGGTGGAGGCCCTGAAATCTCGGGGCGTCATTGTGGCCATTATCAGTGCAGGCGTTGATTTGCTCATTGGCTCGATTGCCCAGCTGCTCAAGGCCGATGATTGGATCTCAAACGGATTCAGATACGATGAGGATGGTTTCCTGCTCGATGATGGAGAAGTTCGAGTCCCTGCCCACCACAAGGATAGCATGGTCGAGAAGATTGCTAGAATCCATAATCTCGATCCCTCAGAGATTGTCAGCATCGGCGATAATCACACCGATTTGAGCATGAGAATTCCTGGTTCAGGCTTCATTGGCTTCAACGGTCAGAAACAGAGTGCTATCGATGGTTTTGCCGCGGCGGGCGTTCCGCATGTCCAAGAGAAGGATTGTCGCTTGCTGTGGCCCCATCTCTTCGAAGGTGAGTCATTCCCCGCCATAGGCGGGGAATGAGTCAAAGGCCAGATGGTCCCGTCACACACTGATGCAGAGGCGTTGGTTTCCCGTATTTCTCGGACTCCTTCTCATTCTCCCGACGACAGTCGTTGCTGCTGATTCTGATTCAGAGGTCACTTTGGAGGTTTGGCACTCGTTCGCTGCCGAAAGCCAAGAAGAGGCTACATTCCTCGATGCAATCAGTGACTTTGAAGCCTCCAATCCACAGATTACCGTCGAAGTCACGGGTGTTCCATTTGGCGACATCGACCAACTCTATCTGACCGCAGCTCAAGGTGGGGAGGCACCCGATCTGGTTCGCCTCTCCAGCGATCAATTGGGTGAAATTGGTGAAGTTCGCGTCGATGGCTTCCCTCTGCTTGAGGACCTCCGTCCACACTTGACTCCGGCTGAACGCTCAATCTACGATGTGAAGGCGTTGCAGGCCATGCGTTACGGCGATGCATTGTATGGCCTCCCAGCCAGCCAAGATTGCCTTTCTCTTCTTTACAATCGTGATTTGTTCGATGCCGAGGGTCTCGCCTATCCAGATGATAATTGGACTCAGAATGACCTGCTCTCTGCAGCTCAGAATCTGACTCAGGGCGACGTGTATGGTCTAGCAGTCCCAGTCAAGGTGGCTTACTGGTGGTTCCCGTTCCGAACAGGATTCGGGGGCAATCTATTCGATGAGACTGGAAATCCGACATTGGACTCGAATGGGAGCGCCGCCTCCCTCGAGTGGTATCTTTCGCTAGAACAGACCCACGGCATCGTCCGAACCGGTACGGTCGGAGAGACGATGGAATCTCAATTCATCCAGTCTGAAGCAGCCATGATTGTAGATGGGCCATGGAATTGGGCAACCTACGAGGCGGGCCGCCTGAACATCGGTCAGACATTGTTGCCAACCATTGAGGAAACAGGTCTCCGCGCATCACCCTTGGTCACCTACAAGCGTTGGTCGAGTTCCAAGCAAAGCTAGGCCAAGGTTGCAGCGACC
>JAKUOE010000061.1:3184-8793 GCA_022449845.1 Candidatus Thalassarchaeum sp. | reverse complement strand
TCTCTTGAACGTGATGAACGTCGACGAGGTCGACGAGGTCGACGAGATAAGGAAGATACGCCGGCCTCTCTGCGTCGAAAAATCGAGAAGCTTGAGGACGATTTTGGAAATGGCCTTTACACTGGGCAGAATGAGAAGAAATTCGAACAACAGATTACTGAAGCGCGGAGAAAGTTACGCAAGATGTCTGAAAAAGAAGAGTCGAATGTTGAGCTCAAAGAGGCGCGCCAAAAACTTCGCGAAGCCATGGAAGCGCAGGAAGCGTGTCACCAAATTGTTGGCAGCACTCAAGATGTTGCTCAAGAGGCTCACGATTTGATGCTGAAATTGAGTGAAGAGGTTGACAGATTGCGAGAGAAGGCAGATGCGAGTCAGGCAGAGGTGCGACGAGCAAAGCGCGAGGCTGATCAGGCACATCAATCGTATATTGTCAGTTTGCGATGTCTACATTCCATTCAAGATATCATGAAGGCCAAGAAAAACAAGGATGCTGGAATTGATGATGACAAGAAGGATGAAACTGCAAGAGTGGAAGTTCAGGACCTCATGTCGAAGTTAATGTCTGGGGAAACCTTGTCCACCGATGAGTTGATGGCCCTACAGAGGGGCGGTTGATTCTATGATTGGTACCGATGATATCGGGGCGATTCTGGAAGAATACGATCAATTGAAATTGCGTATTGGGATGACGGCCAGCCACAGTGCCCTAGACATTTGTGATGGGGCGATTGAGGAAGGGTTTCCAACCGTTGCGTATTGCCAGAAAGGGCGTGAAAAAACATACTCTGAGTATTTCAAAACGGAACGAACCGCCTCCGGTCGAGTCACAAGAGGAATGGTGGATAAGGCAATCGTTCTCGACTCGTTCAACGACGTTCTTGCACCTGATTTTCAACAGCAAATGCGCGAGAGGAATGTGGTTTACATTCCCAATCGATCATTCACATCATACAGTCCGATCGAGAACATTGAGAATGATTTCAGAGTCCCCATGTTCGGAAGTCGCAATATGCTCAGAATGGAAGAGCGGACGGAAGAGCAGGACTATTATTGGATTCTGGAACAAGCAGGATTGCCCTATCCAGAAGCTATCGAGAATGCGGAAGATATTGATTGTCTAGCCATCGTCAAATTGCATCATGCACAGAAGAAACTAGAGCGAGGTTTCTTCACATGTTCTTCGTACGAAGAGTATGCAGAAAAATCGGCTGCTCTACTCAAGGAAGGAGTCATTGATCAAGCCAGTCTCGATGGAGCGCGAATCGAGCGTTACGTCATTGGTCCTGTTTTCAACCTCAATTTCTTCTACAGTCCACTTGAGGAAGAATTGCCCAAACTTGAGTTGTTGGGTGTCGATTGGAGATTTGAATCATCACTTGACGGGCATGTGCGCCTACCTGCACCTCAACAGATGACAATGCCCGTACACCAACAGATTCCTGAAATGACTGTTGTCGGCCACAACACCGCGACGATTCGAGAAAGCCTGTTGGAGAAAGCCTTCGAGTTGGGGGAGAAGTTCATTCGTGCCAGCAAAGAACACTACGACCCTGGAATTATCGGACCATTCTGTTTGCAGACCTGTATCGATAAGGACATGGACTACTACATCTACGATGTCGCACCGAGAGTCGGAGGAGGGACGAATGTCCACGTCAGTGTTGGCCACCCATATGGCAACGCCACTTGGCGCAAGCCAATGAGTAGCGGGCGTAGAATCGCGATGGAAATCCGACGGGCGGTCGAACAGGATCGTTTGGATGAAGTCGTAACGTGATTAGGGCATGGGAATCAGTTGCCCAGTGAGGCCATGAACCAAGGCCATCCCCCTTTCCGGGATGCGTATTTGCCAAGCCGGAAGCAGCGCGAGTCGCGGTGTCATCTCAGCGCTTGATGGGTCTAATTTCCACCAATGAAGGACGCTCCCTTGAACTTGATTTGAACCGCTGGATTCGGTGACAGTATAGTGACGCCTCTCCTCACAGAGACTGGCCAGCTTCGGTGCTATCTCTGCTTCATCAACCCAATGATTCGGCTCCATTCTCTCTAGATTTGGGATAAAATCGAGGGTTTCAATCGAACCGATGTGGTCGATTTCACCTGTAAAAGGGTCTTCGAGAAGTTCCCACCATTGTCTCTCAGCAGCATTTTCTGGCCCTCTGAGAATCCCAGTAACAGACCAAATTCTAGCAGTCAATAGAATTGGGCGGGGTTCAGCGTGGGTGAGGGTCATTTTCTCCAAGACGGATTCAAGTTCAATTTGTGGTCGTAGAGGGGAGGGGCCTGACGGTTCGATTGTTGGAGTAGATCGCTCGACTTCTTCTTCCTCGACAACCGAAGGAGGTGTGACCTGGGGGATTGTGGCATTGAGATCGCCGTTGAGGACGGCCTCACCGAGCCACTGAGCAAAACGATCGGGGCTCCATACCTCATATTCGACATCGGCGCGAGTCGGTTTGTGCTCCAAACGAAGGGGGCGTTCGGAAAGAATCCAATGTGAACCGGAGGGGGCATCGACCAACCAACGCTCAATCTCAAGATGATCCAATGGCGCCCATCCATCATGTGCGTGCCACACATGGGTCCCAATGGTTAACTTCGGCCCACTGCGAGTAGCTGGGGGGGTGCCGAGGACTCCAAGAAGAGAAATTCCAGGACAAGGAGTGTGGGATGGGGATGCATCTAGGGAAGCGCCGAGTTGAGAGAGTAAATCTCGAATCAACGATTCCATGGTCGCCTACGGCGACCGTACCTCCCTTGAACACTCCGTTGCAAATCGATTGTGGAGTGGGGTTTACCACGGTCAATCCATATTCGGCTGAAGGGTGAGTAATTCACTACCACCCTCACCTAGAACACAAATGGTGCTAACCGGGAAGGGTTTCGCGCAAGCAGCGCCCAGTTCACGGTTGACCAAATCGGTTCTATGCATGGGGACATCCGGGTGACGGGCCCGCAGACCGTCGATGTATTCCTGAGGACAGTTCACTGCGAATATCAGTAATTTCGCTTCACCATTGGCGCAAGCATCCGATGCTTGGTTCTGTCCGAATGTCAAATTGCCAGTCTTAATTGCCGTTTTCAGTTGTCTACTCAAGTCCATTCTGATTCCTCCATACTCCACTATTGCTTCTCATGGGTGAATATTACTCATTGTCTGGAATGTAGAACAGTTCGACACTGCCGGTTCCAAGGGCAATCGGTTGTCCAACGATGATATTCTCAGCAACGCCAGTCAAATGATCTCGCTCACCGATAATACCGGCCTTCAACAGGTGGTTCACTGTCACTTCGAAAGCGGCTCGAGCCAAGATACTGTGCTTGGTTCCAGAGACACCATGGCGGCCAATCGCGCGGACCTCGCCCTCGCTGGTCATGACATCAGCAACCATAAGCAGGTGCCGAACATCGACATCTAAGCGTGCACCCTCAAGGGTGAGAATCATCTCGTTGATGATTGCTTGTCGGGCGGCCTCAATTCCAAGATATTCATGGATTTCCATGATGTTGTTGGTGTATGTGCGGCTGCGATCAACACCGGGGAATGAAGAGACTACGGATAGATTGGAGCCAATCGTGGAGATGTAGAAATCACCATCGCGGTCTTTCTGAACATTGGCACGATCGATGCCCTTGATACCCTTTAGCCGGAGCGCCTTGATCTTCTCTTCTAGTTGGAGAAGTTGGGTGTAAGTGGGTGGGTTGTCGCCAATATCCTTCAAATCGTCCTCCTTGGAAACTCCTGGGATAATCTTCAGTACCTTTGGTTTCGCTTCAGAACCGTCTTCAATCGCAACAAACAATTTTGTCGCGCGATTCAATTTGTCGCGAACCTGAGCCCCAGTCATGTTCTTCAATCTGAGATGGCTATTGTTGAGTTTCAGCATGATATATCGCTGAGCGACTTCGACATCGATATCCGCAATATCTTGGGTCGTGGTCGTTTCAAGCGATGCAGCGAGTTTCTGTACCGCTGTCTCATTGGAGGCGAGTGGCTTGCCTTTCTGGTCCAATTCTTCGACATAGATATTCATCGTAGGCGTATCAGGAGACTTGCGAGCATCGACAATCTCGATAATTCGAGGTAGACCTTGCGTCACGTTGACTGTAGCAACACCGGCATAGTGGAAGGTGCGCATGGTCATCTGAGTACCAGGCTCGCCAATCGACTGAGCCGTGACAATCCCGACTGCTTCGAACGGATCTACGCGGGCACGTTCGTATTGGTTGGCTGCTCCAGTGCCGATTTTCTTTGCCTGGGTTGGAGTCAACTTGTCCTTACCTCGTGAGCGTACACCTTCTGAGAGATTCTCTAGTAGGCGATCTGTAAGTTTGAAATCTTCCTTGTCTGCAGCTTTGGACAATGCTTGGAAAATAGGATCATCACTGGCGATGTCCTTGGTGATGGTTTCAATCTTTGTGTCTACATCGTAAGACTGTAGTGCGAGATCCCGCTGTTTTCCACGTCGAATGGCCTTCTTGCGTCGAACCACCGTCGTCGTGGCTGAACGCGAATCAGAACCACCGGATTTCCCAAAGGCTTGCAATGTGTTATGAATCGCTGTAGCCTCTTCGGATGAAAGTCCACAAATCTGTGCAATCTCACCTGGTGAGAGAATCTTCACATCGTCCCACTTGCGATCATCAGCAAGTTTGTGTGAGAACTCTTCCTGCACACCCATGTCCATGAGTTTCTTCTTTGTTGCTGACTTGACAACCATCAGTTTCCACCTCCCAATACATCATCCAGAATCTGAGATACGTTGACGGGGTCCCCCTTCAATGATCGACTGGGGTCAACCCCATCCTCTCCATACTGGAATTGGATGATTCGGTTGGCGGTATTTCGAACGGAATGCTGACCGTCATTCCAGACCTTGAGATCGTCCATCGCGTTGATGAGGCGTCGCTGCATGTATCCGGATTTGCTCGTACGGACGGCGGTATCGACAAGTGATTCACGACCCGATACAGAGAGCATGAAGAACTCTGTTGGCTCAAGGCCACGCTTGAATGAAGATGCGACGAAGCCCTTCTCTCTGGCGCCCTTGACACCGCGGCGGAAGTGTGAAAGAACACGATCGTTGTAACCGCGCTCAAGGCGCTTTCCACGAACCTTTGGCTGACCGATGGAACCAGCCATCATTGCGAGGTTGTCCATCGAACCACGGGCTCCCGCTACGGCCATCATCACCGCAGGGTTGTCATCGGCAAGATGGTCTTTGGCCAGCGTCCCAGTTTCGGCTTTACATTGGTCGAGAAGCTGCAGGATATTTTCCTCAAGGGTTTCTAGTGGAGTGCGCCCTGGACGAGGCTCATATTTGCGTCCGTCAGTTCCGAACTTCTCGAGTTCGGCATCAACATCATCGCTGGCTTTGGCATTGCGCTTAGCAATTGCTTCGGTTGCAGCAGCTGGAAGGTCTTCATCATCGATTCCGGTAGTGAAGCCCATCGAAGTGCAGATTCCGATGGTCAATTTGGTCATGTCATTCAGGAACTTTGCACCGACGGCCGTACCATGGTTCTGGACCACAGCATCTAGGAGACGGCCATCTTCAGCACCAATAGCGCGATTGTCAAGGGTACCATACAAAACGTGGCCGTGGCGA
>JAKUOE010000061.1:0-3174 GCA_022449845.1 Candidatus Thalassarchaeum sp. | reverse complement strand
TCTCGAATTTCGACCTCATCCATACTTCGGCTTGTGTATTCCAACGAAAAGCCACCAGGTATAATGAGACTGAATAACTCAAGTCAATAGAAGCCTTCGATTCCATCGACGACGCTGGCCTTTGGAAGTTCTCCAGACCAACCAATCTGTCCGAGGACATCGAGTGCGATGGCCTTGGGGATGAAGGGATTGTTGTGACTCAACAGATATGCGCCCGAAATGTGATCGTGGATACCACCGATGACTGAACCACCATAACGTGGGGTGATGATATGTTCCTGAACACGCATGAGAATCTTGGCTTCAGCTCGCGCTTCCTCTGACTGAATGACGTGGAGGTTCATCTCGTCTCCATCGAAGTCGGCGTTGTAAGGTGTACAGACGGCGAGATTGAAGCGGAAGGTTTTGCCTTCCATGACTCGGACCTCGTGAACCATCATCGACATCCGATGCAGCGAAGGTTGTCGGTTGAAAATCGCGACGTCGCCATTGATGAGGTGACGTTCGACAATCATACCTGGCTTCGGATTCCCGTCAAGATCGACGGTTGCAAGGCGATCTTCGACCTTGCTTCGAGTATCTTCAGCGATTTCTGGACTTCCACAATGAGGGCAGATGACTTCAAGTTCCGATGGGAAGGGCTGATCTGGGTTCTCTCGCTCAAAGGCCCAACGTTGGTAAATAATCGCACGAGGGTCGCCATATTCGAGTTGCTTCCCGTTGCTATCCTCTCCACGGAGGTTGTCGAGAGTTGCCACAAGATTGGGGACCCATTTGGTCTGTGTATCGCCATCAACACGCTTGATCTCCTCTTCGATTTCCATGCCGGGCAGGAAATTCGGTGCTGGAAGAACCTCATTGAGATCTGAGCGTAGCCCCGGATATGGTTCTCCTCGCTCAATGTCTCCTGAATGGCATTCAGGGTTGTGACAGCGGAATCCGGACCACATGAACTTGGTGCGGTCAGTGATGCGGACGCGGTGGGTATCGCCACGAACAATGTAATTCACACCTGGATGAATGTCAGGGCCGCGAAGAATCATCTGGCGAAGCTGTTCACGGTTGCGTCCTGTAACTCGAATCGGGACAGTCAATTCTTTCGCTGATTGAACGGGTACACCAACATCATTGATGCCGAGATTGGGGTCTGGGCTGATGACGGTTCGTGCACAGAAGTTCACACGCTTTCCTGACAAGTTGCTGCGGAAACGTCCTTCCTTCCCCTTGAGTCGCTGTGTGAGCGTTTTCAGTGGACGGCCCGAACGGTGTCGGGCTGGGGGGATGCCCGCAGTTTGGTTGTCAAAATAAGTGGTAATGTGGTACTGCAACAACTCCCATAGATCCTCGACGATGAGTTGGGGGGCGCCAGCGTCACGGTTCTCACGAAGACGTTGGTTGATTCGAAGTACGTCAACGAGTTTGTGTGTAAGGTCATCCTCACTTCTGTCGCCACTGTCTAGAGTAATCGACGGGCGGACTGTGATAGGTGGTACTGGGAGAACGCGCATAATTGTCCATTCTGGACGACTGGCCACATGATCCATTCCGACGAAAATCAAATCATCATCGGGGATTCGTTCAAGCCATTCTCGGATGTCTCGGGCATTCAACTTGTGTTCACCCTTGTCCATCTTCTTCTCCTTGAAGGTCGTTGGCTTGTCGAGCTGAATCTTGCCCTGTTCGGAGCCACAATGCATACACACTGCACGCTTAGCGCTCGAACATTCCTTGACGATGTCCTTGATGACCTTGCTGAATTCAGTGGATCCTACACCATGCTTCTGAATGACATCGTACACGCGCGCGCGATAGTAGTCCTGCTCGGACTTCTCGGGATTGCTGGGGTGTGTACCTTCTCGCTCGTGCAGTAAAATTCGGCTGCAGGTGTTACAGGTGGACTTGAGAGCCGTCTTCAGTAGATTGGTAAATCCGATGTGGATGACGGGAAGTTCAAGTTGGATGTGGCCGAAGTGGCTCGGGCAAACATCGTGCTTGTTACCACAGGTCTCACATCGAACGCCGGGCTCGATAACACCCATTCGGGAATCCATCAAACCTTGGCGGTAGGCGTGACCGTCGTCCTTGTATGTGTCAGCGGTCTTGACCTCAACTGCAGACATCTTGCGAATTTCGTTCGGGTCCATCAGGCTGAACTTGATGGAAGCAATGCGCTTCGGAATGCTGGCTACGTCTCGGCTCATCTTTGGTCCTCCAGTTCAAGTCTCATGGCCACTCCAAGTGATTTCATCTCATCCAGGAGCAGTTTGAATGCATACGATGTAGAGACTGGGAAGACCTCCGCCTTGTCTCCATGAATCGGGCTGACATAGCAGCGCTTGCGCCAGTCCCAGAAAGCGATGTGGCCACTTTCGGCGCAAACGTAGAGTTCCCAGCCGTCGGATTCATCGAGTAAGCGATCCTTGATGACCATGGATGCTCCATGGGCAATCAGGCAATCGCGCTCCATCTCACCGAATCGCAGACCACCTTGGCGTGCGCGACCCTCGGTGGGTTGTCGTGTGAGAATTTGTACTCGGCCACGGCTTCGTGCGTGAATTTTCCCACTGACCATGTGATGGAGTTTCTGATAGTAAATGACGCCGACGAAGATTTGGGCAGGGAATTCCTCGCCCGTCTCTCCATTGACCATGGATTCACGACCTGTATGTGCGAATCCATGACGGAGTAGACCTTCGCGAAGGCTGTCTTCCTTCTCTCCGCTAAAGGCGGTTCCATCGATTAGGCGACCTTCCATAGCACCCACCTTGCCGCCAATCATCTCAAGGATGTGGGCGACCGTCATTCGAGATGGAATCGCGTGGGGGTTGATGAGTAGATCAGGGACTACACCATCCACTGTGAATGGCATATCCTCGGGGTCGACCAATCGGCCGATGACACCTTTCTGTCCGTGTCGACTGGAGAACTTGTCACCAAGTTCAGGGATGCGGTTGGTGCGCAAAGTGATTCGGACCTGAGGTGTGGCGTCGAGTGATTCAGTGACGAATACATTGTCGACGTAGCCACCTTCTCCATGGCGAACATTCATACTCGATTCACGGCGTTCTTGTGCTTGCAGGAAGGCACCGTGAGTTTCTTCCAAGAAACGAGGAGGGCTGGTTTTTCCAACCAGCACTTGTGGAACTCGATCTCGATCCTCAGGCTTGCTGCTAA
>JAKUOE010000060.1 GCA_022449845.1 Candidatus Thalassarchaeum sp. | reverse complement strand
CTCACGGCCTGTCAAGTCGAGATTGCAACCAGGCCCTACGCCCGCCAGCAATGTGATTCGACCACGAGTGCGCACCGTACCCTCGTCTGGAGCATAGATTCCTGCGATTACGCGCAGTAGTGTACTCTTTCCTGAACCGTTTGGACCCATTACACCGACGACTTCGCCACGATTCACAGTCAGGTCAAGTTGGTCGATTGCCCGATGCCAGGCTGCAGCGTCTCGCGTCTTGCGGAATCGCCCAGTGAGAACTTCTCGCAGAAGGCCACCACCTGACTTGTGCTTTGGATAGTCTAGGCTTACGCCTTCGAGTTGAATGGCGATGTCCGTCATAGATTCTTCACCGCCTTGCGCTCTCTGCGCATGAAGAACATCGAACCAAGCATGAAGATTAGGACGGTCGTCGAGATGGTGACTGTCAGATGCATGTTGGAAATACCAAGCGGGTCACCTGTGAAGGCGCTGCGAATCATCGTCAGATAGGTAGCCATCGGATTGGCATAGAGATAGATGTCACTGTATTCAGCCGGAATTCGACTGCCGGTAATCATGTCCAAATTGTAGAACACCGGTGTGAGGTAAAAACCGATACGCAGCACAACTGTGACGATGTGTTCCATGTCTCGAACCTTGGTCTGGATAATGCTGGTGAAAAAGGCGATGCCCACAGCAAGCATACCCATCAACAGGATGGCCAGTGGGAAGTAGAGGATGTTGGTCGAAGGCATCAGGTCGTAATGGTACAACAAGGGTATGAGGACTATCATGCTCAGCAGTAGTTGCACCAACTGGAAGCCGACCTGGGAGAACAGGAAAACCTCCCTTGGGAAGTAAATTCGTTGAATGAGGCCCGAGTTTCTCTGGAGGGCTGTGGTTCCACGAGAAAGAGTCCGAGCGAAGAATGTCCAAGCTAGGATTCCGACAAGGATGTTGAATGGTCGATATGGATCGGTGCTATCAGAGAGAATGGCGAACAGGATGTAGAAGGTTACAGTCAATGCCAGAGGTTCTGCTATTGACCAACCCCACCCGATGATTGAACCGTGATATCGTGTCTTCAAATCTCTGGAAATGAAATGCCGAACCAGATGGCGATATTCCCTGAGATTCTGAAACATCTTGAATGGGGCCGAAAGCGTTGGTGTCTCAGCGTGCAATTCTAGCACACTGTCTTCATCACGGCCCATTCAAGCCGACGGCGCACCAACGCCTCTTCAATACAGCCGGTCGATGTATGACCCAAGTATTCATTCCATGAGACGGCCCTACGGGCCGAAATCAATCATTTATCCATCGGGCAGGCTGATAACGGAAGGGTGGTTCGGCCGAGGCGATGAAGGTCGGCATCATCGGCGCAGGTATCGTTGGCGGCGCCATCGAACATTGGTTCGCAGGCGATCATGAATTGTTCATCCATGACCCGGTTCGAGGGACCACTCTGGCCGATGTTACAGACCATGTTGACATGGCCTACATCGCAGTCCCTACACCCATGGCTGAGGATGGTTCCTGTGACCTCTCAATCGTCGAATCCGTACTCGGTGATTTACCGGATGGGTTCACTGCTGTAATCAAGAGCACGGTCGTTCCTGGAACCACTCAACGCTACCACGAAGAATATCCAAATCTGAAGATTGCATACAGCCCGGAATTCCTCGTCGAGCGACGCCACTTGGAGGACTTTGGAAATCAGGATATTCTCGTCTGTGGAACTCACCATGACGACGTGGCTGAACGAGTGTTCCAGCAGCACCGTGAAGCGGGGGTCCTCAAGCGCGATCAAACCTTCCAAGTCACACCAACCCAAGCTGAACTCGTCAAGTACAGTAAGAACACCTTCTACGCACTCAAAGTCATCTTTGCCAACCAGATGTACGACATCTGCGAGGGACTGGGTGAAGATTGGAATGCCGTTCGCGACATCATCACAGCCGAGCAGGCCCAACCGATTGGACCCAGTCATCTCGACCCCATCTTCGGCCTCAACCGTGGCTTTGGTGGCAAGTGTTTGCCCAAGGATTCCAACGCACTTCGCGTACTCGCGAAAGAGCTCGGTGTGAATTACTATCTCTTCGAGGCGCTTCAAACAGATAATGCTAGACTTCGGGGAATCCTGACCGGCAAAGAAAGCGATGTTGAAACACAAGATGATTGAGTTTTGGTCACAACTTTGTCATCGCAGGGTTCATCATCCCTAGCCAACTTCGCAGGGTCATGCTCCCAGACACCCTACACCAGTTGCCTCAAGCCGAGCGCTTCGCATACGCCAAGCTTCTCTGCTTCGTCACACGCATCGACGAGGAGTTGTCCATCGATGAGATGGCTGTGATTGAACAGCGCCTTGGTGCTGCGCTTTTGTCGCCAAATCAGCGCAAGGAAGTCCGTAATTTCCTCAAGAATCCACCCTCTCTAGGCGAGTGTCTAGAAGGGCTTGGGCCGGTCTCTGGCCGACTCGCGCTACGCGATGCAACATTGATGACGGCGGCTGATGGGCACGTCGACCCTGAAGAGCGTCAGGTTCTCGATTCAATCGCCATGCATGTGGGTCTTTCCAATGATGTGGTCGATGGTCTCCTTGAGTGGGTACTCCGTGGATACGATTGGATGCAGGATGGTCTAGATCTCCTCAACGGCTGAGGCGGTGGCCTTGTGCTGCCGGATGCTGTCGACCTTCTCGATGAGCGTTCTCGTGAAGCCTACATCGGCGTACTCATCCACGTCGCTGCCGCGGACGGAGACCTCGTACGTGAAGAGAGTGCAGCCATTGAAGCGGCCATGGGACGAGCGATGATTCGGCCCAAGCAGCGGGAACAATTGCGCCCACAATTGATGGAGCAGGTGAAACTCAACAAGTTGCTTGAGCAACTCTCTGAAGATGCTTGCAGAGTGGTTCTGAGAGATTCAATGATCATCGCAGCCGTGGATGGAGACTATCACGAATCAGAACTGAAGGCGATTCGTCAGATTGCAAAAGCCAGCGGAATTAGCAAGAAGGAACTCAAATCTCTCTTCGCTTGGGTAGAGGATGGATGGCGCTGGATGGCGCAAGGTCGGGGCATCCTCGGCGTCAATCTGGCCGGAGACGAGAGTTTGTTGGAGTGAATCCAAAAAACGCTGTACTGTGAACCTGTTTACGCGCGCGAGCGCGCGTATGTGTGCCTGCGCGCGGGCGACGGATTGATATTCAGAAGGTGCTCGGGGTAGGTTGGGGTGGGGCCAGAATGCGTGGGAACGTGAGCGGTTGGTATGCAAGATTAGATCGAGAATGTGAAGACAGAATCGAACAAATGAACATCTGGCTTGATGCTTGGGAAGAAGCTCTTCGCACCCATCAACCTCAGGCCAGTCAACTGCCAAGTGATTGGCCAACTTTGCCCGCCAGTTTGCTCACGGATCCAGGACATGTTCTGGATCATCTCCTGTGGCGTCACTATTCAGAAGCCGATGGACGCAGTCCTCGGGGTGCACATCCGACACCAACACGATTGGCTGATGCGATCATCGCCGACGAACTTCGAGTCGATGTCAGTCTGAACGGTGGTGGAGTCACAATCTCAAATGTGAACCTCGCCGCACTACCGCCAGCATTTAGAGCACAGGCTGAAGCCATCAACGACGAGAAAGACGCCGCCAGGGAATCTGAAGTCGATGAGGAAACAGAGCGGGAAATCGCCACGGGTGCGCGTACTCGCACGGGCGTTCCGCTTCCATTTGCTGACCCCGCTGTCGGTGGAGGGTTGTTCCCCTCACGGATTCTCAAGTGGCATGGAGAGAAAATCACGGAGATTCCAATCGAGGAACGCGCAGAAGATACGCGAACACTCCTATCCTCAATGCAACTCCTCGATGTCTGCGAGGTTGCAGCGACAATGACGCGTCGCCGTTTACTCCTCTCATCCATCCGAGCCGGACTTGTCAGTCTAGACAACAGAGCCGCTAATGGTCGTCTGAAGCGCAAAGAAGCTGAAGCGATTTTCAAGGATGTGGTTCGAGTTGGTGATGCGCTTCGTGACAATTGGCCTTGGGATGAGAAGCCCCGTATCTTGATGGGCAACCCACCATGGTTGAGAATCAAGGATCGATTCCGAGGACACCCGGATGGTAGCACGCTGCGAAAGGAATTGGGCGAAGAATTGCGAAGTCTCCAAGAAGAGGATGGTTCACTCCGATTCAGTACGTTGCGAGGAAACGTCAACCTTTACCGATTGTTCCTTGAAAGAAGTCTGCAACTGGTTCGCTCTGGTGGACGCGTCAGACTCATCGTTCCAGACAGTTTACTCCGTGAACAGAGCAGTGCACCTTTGCGCAGATTGCTCGTCGACTCTCACGAATGGACTGGGATTTGGACGTTCCCTGAATCAGCACGCCTCTTCACAGGAGTCACACAGGGTGTACTCATCCTTGGAATCACTGTCGATGGCATGACTGAGGAACTGATTTGCCACGGTCCTTCCGAGGCTGCTGAACTATGTTCACGAAACGGATTGGACAAAGATGTGCCTCGGTTCAACCTCGATCGAGCACGCTGGGCACGCTGGAGTCGCAAGGAATGGGCCGTACCACGTCTGCCACGTGATCGATACGAACGTCAGAACCTGCTGAAGATTATTGATGAGTTGGCCGATTTGCCTCGACTTGCTGAATCACATCACTGGTTGGCTGGAAAAACTCGGCTGCGTGTGCGTGTTGGTGAAGTTGACCAAACGACATGGAGTGCAGATATCAAGCCCTGGAAGAAGGGAAGTCGTGGAACACCATTCATCCGTGGAATCCATTTCCGGAATGATGAAGTCAAGGGAATATGGCTACACCACCCCTCATTTGATTCCTCGATTGATGCGGAAGCAGCTGAACGCAAGCAGGCACAATGGCGTGGGCCGATTCAGGCTCCGAAGCATCCTCGACTCGCCTGTCAAGCGATTGTCAATGCACAACAAATGCGTCGACTTCGATGGGTGGTCCTCCCCGCAGGATGTGTCCTCGGGAACTCCGTAAACCATCTAGAATTACCAATGGAAGTTGCAACTCGAATCGCCAAGGATCGAGGTGACCTCAAATCCGCACTCTCGTGGTTGTGTGAGTTGCTCAATGACGAGCGGTTGGATGCATGGGCTCGCGCCTGGGCGGCCAATAACAACGTCAACAACTACGAGTTGGAAATGTTGCCACTACCTCCGTCAGAACCTGCGCTTTCTGCACAATACGCCTGATTCCGACATCCGGTATCTCTCTGCGGGATTGTGGTAATATCTGGTCGGTTATCCCAAGGCTTCATTAAGCGAGGCACCACCATTTCCGAACACCTGCAATCGGAGAGGTGAAACTGGAAGATGGGCATACATCCAAAGATCGGTGTGACGGGGTTGCCCCGAAGCGGAAAGTCCGCAGTTATGCAGAAGGTTGTCTCCATGCTTGCCGATGAGCGGCGGGATGAAATGCGGGCGCGAGGCGATGATGTTGCAGCAGCCAAACTCCTCGGAGGAATGCGTTGTGAACCCGTCAGTGAGAATGGGGAGCGGGTCGGATTCAAGTGCGTCAATTTCCAAACTGGTGAAGAGGCCGTGATGGCCCACAAGAGCATCGATTCGAGAATGCGTGTCCTTGGATACGGCATCGATACAGAAGCCCTCGATCGCGTTGCTGTTCCAGCCATTCAAGAAGCGATGGATGATTACGAAGTCATCGTCATCGATGAAATCGGAAAATTCAGTGTTGAGAGTGAGGCATTTGTCGAAGTGGTTCGCAAGGCCATGGAGATCGACAAACCAACCCTTGTCACACTTCACAAGAAGAGTCGGCACCCATTGTTGCAGGATATTCGCCGACGAGATGATGCTCGAATCCTTGAGGTGACGCCTGTCAACAAGGCACTTCTGCCTTACAAGATTCACAAGTTGATGCGAGAGACGTACTAGGTCACTCTTCTTCTCCATGCGTGGATTCCAGCATCTTGGCTTCCATATTGGCCCAGGCGCCTGATAGTCGATCTGTGTCGTGCGCATCGGAATGTTCCTCTGAGACTCGTTCGGCTACAGCTGATTGTGATTCATTCGGGAAATATTGGCTGAATGGGGGCGACGTGCCGGATTGACGCGCGCTTCGATAGAGGAAACCGAGGCCGAGGCCAAGGACGGCTCCTGCGGGAACCAACCATCCAATCGATGAGGACGCAGTGCAGGGTTCGTCGAGTAGCGACATATCTGGGTCTGGACACTCTTCAGGCGGTAATCTCCCATCAATGAGAGCGAATGCTGTGGCGAGTAAAAGCGCAAATCCAAGTCCGAAGAAAAGGCGCTCGGCGGCGCGCGCGGGCGTCTGCATCAGCCCTCCGATAGGTGCTCGCCGCATCAAACACACGGCGGAAAGGGGACACGAAAGGTTGAGGCGCCCATTTCGCTCACCACGCCGTAGAGGAGACGAAATGTCGAACATACCAGAGGGGTTGCGATACACCGAGGAACATGAATGGATTCGGATGGAAGATGGTGTGGCTGTCGTTGGAATCACCGATTATGCACAGGATGCTTTGACCGATATCGTTTGGATTGAATTCTTGGCTGATGAAGGAGACGCTGTTGAGGGGAATGGATCCTTTGCCAGCGTCGAATCGGTCAAGTCTGTCTCAGATATTTACGCGCCTCTGGCTGGAACCATCGTCGCACTGAATCACGATTTGCAAGATGCACCCGAAGCGATGAATGAGGATGCCTACGGTTCTTGGATTGCCAAGATCGAATTGGTTGATGCAGGTGCAGTCGAGGGATTGCTCGATGCGGCAGGATATGCGGCCGTCATTGGAGAATAGGTATGGACAATCCCATTCCACTCGCTGAACGAATTTCGCTCTATTTCGATGGGTCATGTCAAGAGAATCGCAACGTGACTGCTGATACGCCTGCGGGTTGGGGTGTGGTCGTCGTTCGAGGTGATTCGGGACTTGGCAAGGGTGATGGTGAAGTCATTGAGGAATTGAGTGGTCCAGTCATTGTATCACCCGACGATGAGGGGTTCCTAGGGGCAGAGGTTGGCAGCAACAACACCGGAGAATTGTCAGCCATGGCTCACGCACTGCGCTGGTTGCTCATGGAAGGGAGTACAGACGCTGTTACGATTCGCGGGGATTCTCAATATGCGCTGAAAATTGCCACAGGGGAGTGGCGAGCCAAAGCGAATCGCGAATTGGCCGCCAGAGTGCAGGCACTGTGGAATGAAGTCACATCATTGCGAACTGTAGAGGCTGAGCACATACGCGCACACCGTGGGCACCGCTGGAACGAGAGGGCGGATCATCTCGCATGGCGAGCCTGTATCGGTGAAACTCCGTTACCGCTGCAATTCTGGAAACCAGGAATGCGCTGAGGTGCAATGACTCATTCCTCTTCATCGCCCAGTGGGCCTTCAAAGACCAACCATGCATAGGCCGATGTGAGTAACATCAGAAGGCCGCTGAGCATGATGATCATCGCCATGGGGTCAGGTAAATTTTCCAACGTATTGCCAATAATCTGTGCACTGAAAACAAATGCAACGCCGAGTGCAGCCAAGATTCGAGTCGAGATTTTTGGTTGAGTCCACATGTGTAA
Organism: Candidatus Thalassarchaeum sp.; assembly: GCA_022449845.1. Lineage (GTDB taxonomy): Archaea > Thermoplasmatota > Poseidoniia > Poseidoniales > Thalassarchaeaceae > MGIIb-P. The sequence continues at coordinate 1,231 of JAKUOE010000060.1, read as the reverse complement.
CGAAGGGATGACGCCCCACATCCCGAAGGTGTGACGATACCAGGAAAGGTACAGCATCATGCCGCCGGCCAATCCAAAGAATCCTCGTGTGAACGATTCGGAACCCCAGGGTCCTTCAGGCGCCCATCCTGTGACCAACGTCGAGAGAACGAGGAGTAAGCCGAGTCCGGCCACATGGGGATGGCGGGAAGGTGAGGGGGCTCCCATGTGTGGGCGTTGGGTTGCCGGTTGAAAGGGTCTCGGCCTCAGGGGCGCTCTCCACCTTCCTCAATGTGGGTTCGCCAAGCGGTTGCGGATTCGGGTGATCGGACCTCGAGCACCCTCCAAAGATCCACCAATGAATCGTTGCCATCCATCTCTACAATTCGCGTCAGGATGTTGGAGAGTGATTCCGCGTGATTATCGACCATGTGCAAGAGGAGTTCGCGCAGGCGTGTGCGAACGACTTCATCTCCATTAATCCAAAGTTGAACTGTCAACCCCTTACTATCATCTGGGTGGAGTACGAGATAATCACGAAGTGCGGTCTGTGCGAAACGGCGATGAATGCCAGTATCTAGGTGATGGGCGACCTGGGCACAGCGATCGGCGAATCCTTCTGGGTCCAACGTTGCTGTCAGTCGAATCGAACCTGTAGCGATTCTGATTACATCTGGTGAATCATCAGAGAGGAGTGTGTCTAACAAAGGCAGGGCCGCTGTTCCTCGTCGATGAATGATTTCGTCAAGGGCGTCGGCGAGTGCACATCTCACCTGAGGTTCTCGTGATAGTAAGGTTCGCTCAAGTTCTTCAGCTCCATCGAAATCAAAGTCCCATGCTCGAGGAAGCAAAGCAGCAATTCGGCTGGAAAGTTCGATGCTACCGTCACCGGCCATCCGATTGAGGCGAGAGAGAATTTCGAGGGGTGCGACCAATGTTCGTCGAGCCAGTGCGATATCTAGCCATTCAACCAGTACCGGACGAGGTGGGTCGGCTTCTTCCATGCGATCAAGCATCCATCCTGCGGCGAAAGCGCCACCAATATCTGCTTCCATTGGCGCGGATGGAGTCACTTCTCTACCTTCTTGCCAATCGACCAAATGGGGCCCTGGGGTTGAGCTTCCGTGCCAATAACCAGCAGGTTTGGCCAAAGCGATGCTCTCCATCAGATGGTAGCCTTGCTGCCGTGAAATCGGACTGTCCTGAGAAGACATTCCATTCAAGAGAGCGATGGCGACCCACCAGCGATCTA
>JAKUOE010000006.1 GCA_022449845.1 Candidatus Thalassarchaeum sp. | reverse complement strand
CCCTCACCGCGTCGCATAAACCCTGTACAGTGGAACGCCCCCGGTCGAATTGCATCACACCTGCCTCAACCAGATTCGGCAACGGACGTGAACCCCCCAACCGCATCGCCGTTGCATAGTTCGCCAATGCCATTTCTGGCTTATCTCTATACTGTAACCACATCTGCAGTGCACCGAGTTGAGCGATTCCATATTCTATGTAGTAGAATGGATATGAGAACAGATGGAGTTGCCTCTGCCAACCGACTTTTCGCCAGTCTTCAAATCCAGTCCAATCCAACACGGAACCAAATCGGTCACCGAGTTCGAGCCATTTCGCATGCCTTTCCTCTCGAGAATGGCCCGGATTTGTGTATACCCAGTGCTGGAACGCATCGATGGTCGCAATCCAAGGCAGTATCGACACAATTCCTTCCAAGTGATTTCTGACCGCTCTCTGTGCCTCTTCGTCCGAATAAAATTCGTCGAGGAAATCATGGGTCAGAAGTTCCATGGTCATTGCAGCAACTTCACAGAATTCCAGTGGAGCACTGCGATAATCCACCAATGGGATGTCATCTGCATAGATTGAATGGAAGGCATGTCCAGCCTCGTGCACCATCGTCTCCAAATCGCGCTGCAATCCTGTGGCGTTCATGAAAATGAATGGTTTCCGACTGTAATCCCTCTGTAGTTGGTAGCCACCAGGTGCCTTTCCCTTTCGACTGTCAAGATCAAGACTGGTTCCATCCCTTAGACTGTCAAAGAATTCTCCGAGTTCGGGTGAGAGTCGATGGAACATCCGACTGGTCCCCGAGACCATCTCATCGACCTCAGTGAATGGTCGCAATGGTTCTCTACCATGGACATCATTCCCCAAGTCCCACATTCGTAGGGATTCAAGATTCAATGTCTGACGTCTCTCCTCATCCACATCTCGCATCAAGGGGACACAGATGTTCTCTACCGCATCTTGGAATGCTTCACAATCCGCTGGCGTGTAGTCAAATCGATGCTTTGCATCGAAGATGTAATCTCGAAAATTCTCATACCCCGCATTCTGAGCAATCTGATGTCGCAATTCAATCATCTTCTCGTAGAGTTCGTCAATCTCTTCTGAATTCTCGAATCGTCGTTCTCCCACAGTTGTGTACGCATTCTCTCGAATTTCACGCTCATTCACCTGTAGGTATTTGCCCATCTGTTGCATCGTCCGTTCTTCACCATCAAATTCGACGGTCATTGCCCCACAAATCTCGTTGTACCTTTGGCCGAGCTTGGTGAGTTCTGTCCCCAAGGGGATGTTTTCTTCTCTGAACAGTGCCAGATCCATTCTTGTATCTCGTAGCAACACATTGTATTCGACCGGATCCAGTTCGTCAGCATGCGGACATTCAGCCAGTTTTCGATTAAGGAGATCGGATATCTTCGCCAGTTCGGGCTGAACCTTCTCAACAAAGTCGAGATAGGCTTGCTTGACTTCTTCATTCTCGGTATCGCATGTCATGTTGACGTAGAGCATCGACCCGGTCTCACCGACATACGCATCGAATCGACCCAATTCAAGCAGCCAATCCTCCAATGCATTCGCTGAGTCGATTTCACGATTCAGGAAGTTCTGGTAATGTGGTTCCAATTCGGACCATTGGGTCGCATCGACCCCGTCAAAAGAAGCCATGAATCCACCTCAGGGATTGTTCACGCGATTGCCTTGTGAACGAACCGATTTCGGTCCATCCGGCAATCCATTCTCGTCCCGAGTCATCTTCTGACATCGCCATACTTCAACCTCCGCTTCGACCTTCTCGATGATTGCCTCCATCTCGGGGTGTTCGGGGTTGACACGCGCTGTCCAACAGGCCAGACAGATTCGCTCCTTGTCAACATCGACGAAATTCATTGGAGTGCACTGTATACCACAGTCTACGCACTTGCGCCAGGAGTGATGCTTGGCCATGATTCGTCGCGGGGACTCTAGGCCATAAGGCATTTCGCCAACCAATCTTGACTTCCGTCAATTGAAATCAGCCAACGCGATATGCGCCAGTGCCGAGCGTTCGATTGAATCATAATCCATCGACTCAGAATCTTCGACCTGTAATTCCAAACGTTTCACTGTTCGTTCATTTGGTATCGGAGCATGCGGCAACAGCCCCGCATCGAGTACACGCATCAGTCGATCTGCCTCCTGATCCAATGCAACACGGTCGAGTTCAGGCCAGTGCATCTCAGAGATTGTTTCATCAGAAAACTCTGGAAGATGAATCAACCATGCATGCTCATCGCCTTTCGCGAGTCCAGCACGCTCAAATCCGATTCGAATTTGATGTGTTCCTGCGATGAGACGAATGAATTCTACATCCAATGCATTCGCACGCATGTTGGCGTTTGCGTGGCGTGATGCCAATCCAAGCCATGCGGTCCACAATTGCTTCTCACTCACTGCAGCAGGGCCACCTAGAAGCAACCACCGCTCGTTTTCCCGCCAATCCAGAAAAGACGCCACCATGGCTTGTGCATCCGAAACTGGACTTGAGAAGTCTAGACCCCAGCAAGGGTATGGGGTGCGGGACATGAATCGAGGGGAACGTATCTCCCTCATCAATCGGTCGGCCTTCGACCACGGGTTTGGATGGCTCTGTCCGCGGATTGCATGATATTCTCGACCAACTGCGGGCTCCAACCACGCTCATCCGCGAGTTTCTGCGCCGCCTTCTTTGTAATTCCACAAATCTCCAACGGCGTTCTGTAACCGTGATTGGCGAGTGTTCGCGCTCGGACTCGACCGACACCCCGAATGGCGATGAGACCCAACAGATCTTCTCTACATCCATTGGCTACTCGCCGTTGCATCACATCGAGCATCTCAATTAAATCGCCATTGGCGTCCGCCAGCGCCGCATCTTCTTCGTCATCATTGGCGCAAATCTGTCGTGTCGCATTCAATAGCCAACCCGCATGATCCACCCTGACCCTGAGGTCACCGGGGGCAACGCCCAACTCCTTTTCGATCTCTCTCAGAGAATCCTCTTCAATCCATTGGCTGAGTGTCCATGCACTCTTGGCGAGGCTTTCCGCCTCGGGCATGAATCCCAGTGCGTTGAGCTCATGCCCGTCCAGCAAGGTCTGATCCGCCATCGCATTGACCTTCATGGTCATCCTCTGCATTTGCTTTCCTGTTGGCCACATCGGTGGGAAATCAGGGGTACAGGCGATGAGATGTAACAGAGCCCATGGTGAGATTGAACGATCCTCAATAATCCGACAGAGTACTTTTCGCGCCTTTCGGAGCCCTTCTCGTAGAATGAGACCTGACAGTGGATCTAGGTACAATCGACTCACACGCTCTCCGAATGGAGTGGCTGCATACGTCATTGCGGGAGAATCCGGGATGACATCCTTGGGTTCTGGTTCGCTCAGTTCCCCTGCCTTCTGAAACCCAATGACGGCTGGTCGTTTTGGTCGAGGTTCTGATTCAAATTGTTCGATGAATTCCACGCCATCAACTGATTGAGCACTTTGTGCCCAGAGCGGCATTTCATCATCCCACCCCTCCTCAGATTCGATCGCTGGACTCTCTGCGAGCCGCTGGATTATCGCTGCATCTTCACCTGTTCTTTCGATGAATCGATGAGCAGCCAACCATGCGATAATTTCGTCGATTCTCTCTTGCAGCCAATCGTTTTCAACACCATGACCAAGGAAAGTTTGTTGGAAGAATCGACCCAATGCATCACGATCCCTTTGCCCTCCTGTCGCAATCGCCGCCAAAATGTGCGTTCGCATTGCGGGTTCTGCCGCGAGTTTCGATTCAACCGCTTCCGGGTCCTGCTCAAAATAGAGTTCAGCAATATCATCCGCATGCTCCAAGTGTCTCGCAATCAGCCATGCATCTCCTACTGAGTCATATCTTGGCCGTCCCGCTCGCCCGAGCATTTGGTGCACTTCCATTCTGGGCAATGGGCGGCTCAGACCATCCTCCCAACGGCTTAGGTCGCGAACGATGACACGTCTAGCGGGCAGGTTGACGCCTGCAGCGAGTGTAGGGGTTGCACAGATTGCGAACAGCATTCGATCTCGGAAGGCAGCCTCCACGATTCGTCTCTGACGTCCGGTCAGACCTGCATGATGGAAGGCAACCCCTCCTCGCAGTGCTTCTGCCAACCGCTCCCCCATCATCGTCGATTCTTCACTGCCTTCAATCTCTCTAGCCACCTCAGCGAGGGCCATCAGTCGGGCTTCGACGTCCAACCCTTCCGGTGCCTCTTCTGGCGTCTTGAGCCAAGATTGCATTCGTTTGAACATCCAATCTCCGAGTTTCGTTGCGCTACCCTCAGCATAACGACGGGTTCCTCGGAAGATTAGCACTTGTCCGGAATCCTGCACCGTTGACATGAGGACGTTTCTAAGGTCGTCACCCTCATCAGGAAGTTCAAACGGTGGAGGGAGTTCCATGGCGTTCCCCCCGGGTCCAACTTGTAATCGTGGCTCGACCAGTCCATCGCATACAGTTCCATATCGAAGAATTACAGGACGCCAGTTCGATTGAATGTTCACAGCATTGAGCCATTCTGCCATTTCGTTGGCGTTGCCGACGGTGGCGGATAAGGCCAGAATCTGCGCTTCCGGCCGTTCATGCTTGATGCGGGCGAGATTCACTTCCATCGTGGGTCCTCGACTCCGAACATGAATGAGGTGCACTTCGTCGGCGACTACGATGCTCACTTGATTGAGAAAGTCAGTTTTGTTTCGCATCAATGAGTCAAACTTCTCACTGGTCGCCACGATGATATCAGCCTCATCCAGAGACACAGTCTCTCCGGATCGATCTCCGATTGCCATCCCTACAAGAAGTCCAAGCCGATCACCGGCCTGACGCAATTCTTCGACTTTTTCAGCTGCGAGGGCCTTGAGTGGAACCAGGTAGAATGCCCGACTTCCGGGTGAATCCACCAACAATCGTTTGAGGATGGCAAGATAGGCGACGAGGCTCTTTCCACTTGCTGTAGGAATTGCCAGTAACAGATTTTGCCCTGAAAGGGCAATTGGCATGGCTTCTGCTTGTGGTGGATGTAGTCGTTCGATTCCCCAATCCTCAATGAGGAGGTCAATGACCTCTGAGGGCAGGTCGAGTTCCCGCACATCGTCGACCATGCGAGATGACCAGCGTTCACCGCCCAAAAGGATAGGGGTGTAAAGCCGCGGAAGTGTGAAGTGCTCCCGCAGGTTAAGCAGGTGCAATGGCGAGAGCTGGCGATGCTGAGAATGAGTTGGCTTCACGCCTTGCTTTATTCGATGACGAACCCGACATCAATGACTGGTTTGAGGTCGCACTGGGCGCTGCCATGATTACGATGGGGCTCCATCAATTGTTCAATCCCGGTGGTCTCTTTGAGACTGGTGTGATGCAATGGCTCGGGGCTGCGGTGGTGGCCATGGGATTCATCCTGCTCGGCCATGGCATCAAAGACATGCTCCTGAAGGAGGTTCGAACCTCAATTGTGCGTCTGGATATGGATGTCGGCGGCGATACCATTGATTACGGATTGATTCGAGACGTCCTTCTTCATCCTGACAAGTACCAACAACTTCTCTACGATGCATACGAATTGGCCTATGCCGATGGCATTCTCACAGAGGAGGAGATGACTGAACTCAGCGCCCTTGCTCGCGTTTTACAGGTACCAGAGAGAAGCGCGGCTCGAATGGCCACTCGCGCCGCCATTGAATCAGCGTTGGCCGATGATCATGTCTCAGAGGCAGAACTCGATCTGATTGTAGGCGCCGCACGTCCACTCGGACTCAGCGATGAACAGTTGGCCCGGATTGTCGAAGCCCTCCGCGACCACAATCTCGACGCTGAAGAACGAGCCATGTTGGATGAGATGCTCGGCTCGATTCCAGATGAGGATGACGATTTGGATAACGATGGAATTCCGGACGATTTGGAACGGCATCTCGAAAATGAAGAAGAATGACCTAACGGTTCAGAACTTCGTCAGCTAGCGCCATTCCTTTTTCACGTCGCTCTTTCTCGACAACACCCGCGCAAACCAGAACCAGCAAGCCCAACCATGCAACCCAGAAGTCATACGGGAAGAGGCCATTCGAAGATTCGATTCCTCCTGGAGCAATGAGGTCATTCGCATAGATGACAGTCGGTCGTATTGAGAGTTCCATCGCATCGATTCCACAGTCGCAGAAAGAGACCGAGAGCAATTCGGGTTTGACCGCTTCTGTCACTTGTTGCCACTCATCGGCAGAGACTGAGTCTGGCCGACTGGTCCACGCAGGTGCACTGAGCGACCCCAGACCAGGATCCGCCACCATCTGCCAATCGATATGGAGGACATCGCCCCGTGGTTCTTCGTCAACGATGAGAAGGGCTTCAAGCAATAGCAAGTCCAGTGCGAGAAGTCTCCCCGAACGGAGGATGAATCTAACTTCGTTGTCGCTCGCGAGCCTTCCATCATTCAATTTGCCGAACACGAGTCGATCAAGATCGACACCATCCAGTTCCGTCGCTTCGATTTGCCATCTGCCATCTCCGAGAGGATGGACGGTTTCGATGGTCAGCATCAGTTGCAATCTCTCTCCCGGGGCGATGCCTAGGAATCCTCCATACCATTGCGGCCCAAATTGTCCTTCGTCATGGTTGATTACACCCTGATATACTCGTTCCATTCGTTGATCTAGAAGTTCATCAAATGTCATCTCACCAGGGTTCGGTGATTCGTTGGAGATGGATACGGCCGGAGAAATAATCCCTCCGAACAACAGAAGAATAATCGAAAGAGGGAGGAGGAATCGAGGCAACCAAGGTGACGATAGAGGCATCAGATATCCGACGATTGCGATGAAGATTCCAACACTGGCCACAATCATCGTGAACATTCCTGCGCCATTGGTCGCACTCGCTTTCTCTACCTGACCCACTTGTGAGGTGCCTGCCTCCCCCGTCGCCTCTCCCGTGAACTCCTCGGGGGAGGTACTGCCTACACCTAGAATGGTTTGCGATCCGATGAAACTGTAACTCTGGTAGTGGTTCTCTTCTCCAGTCCAACAGAGTGTATGTTCACCACTATTTGGTTCAGTCCAACGGAATTCGTTGATGACGATTTCACCTTCAAACCGAGTTCGAATTTCCGGTGTCTCCTCAGATTCTCCCTCTTCATCCCAGAATTCAGGGACGGCGTGTGCCTGGTCAACCTCGATTGGGGTCGCCTCCCATGAGATAATGACGGTCAGTGAACTCAGTTGCTGGTCGATTTCGAAACGATAGCAGTCGACATCCGCTCCCATCAGGCCACCGAATGTGGTTGCGCCAACAAGCGTAATCGCTCGAGGTTCAGTCAAACTGGTGGGTTCATCGGTATTCGCAGCCTCGGCATCGATACTCCATTCTATTGGCAATTCAAGGTTGGAATCACCAGCGAGATGTAATTCCCAAGTGACTGGCTGATTAATTTCGAAAGAGATGCGCAACAACACCTGATCCATTGGCGCCAGAATCCGCCCGTTTGCGATGTCGAGTTCCTCATCCTCGAGAACATACGGATTTTGATCTCCTGGTGTTGAACTGGGCGCTGTCAGCGTCCATTCGTTGATTGAAGGTCCAAGAATCAATTCCACATCCAAATCCGGTCTGGTTACCCCCACACCATCCTCCTGAATTCTGAAATCAATGGTCATCGATTCGAGCATCCCAGGTAGGAGGCTGACACTTGTTTGATCGGGCATCATCGGGAATTCAAGGGTGACAGTCACGGGTTGCAACGGATTGGCGTCCCGCTCCTCCTCACTCAGCACTGAATCCCCCACAGAATCTTGTGATAATGAACAACTTTCGTTTGAGCAGACGAGATTCAGAGTTTGATATACCGTTGAGAAATCGGCTTGTACACCTGGAACCATTCCAATGAGGAACACGGTCATGATGAGCCAAGCCCGCCCTCTCATGCTCTGAGGCAGTAGAAGTGATGCTTAGCCCTTGGGACTGACCGCTTCGGCTTTCACATCGATGAGAATGACACTACAATTTCGACAACGGTAGCGACCTTTTCCACGTCTATTTCGAGCATATTCTTTCGCACACTGAGGGCAAGTCCACAACCATTTGGCGGCTCTCTTTCGAAGGTGTAATCCGAAGGATTTCCCCATTCCTCTCGCCTCTTCATCAGGCCACAACGCCTCAAGATTCCGAAACGTCTTGTCATGACCCGCGAAGCCCAATGCATGCAGATATTCGTGGTAGAGTAGGAATGCTGCATAACGCTGCCAGTCTTGGGTCAAGGCTGCTGGATGAACATCGACACATCGGACATCAGCAGGACCTGAAATCTCTGCCTTCCTCACACCTTTCTGATATCGGCAAACGGCATGGAGTCTCGTTGCGTCTTTGCGCAGTCTGCCGAGTGGAATCGCCTCAAGTTCAGAAATCGGCAGTCCACTGAGTTGCGGAATCTGTTGCATCTTGAGAACGACAGAACTGGCAAGATTGTCCAGTACAACCTCATCCTCCATGCCCGTTCCTCAACTTCGCCGTTCATCAACATGACCGAAGATTTGGGCCTTACAGGCCCACCACAACATATTCGGCCACGACCCATCTTCGACGACTGCCCATGGTGTCCAGTGGAACCGTTGTTCGCATCGCCGTTTTGGCGGTTCTCGCTTCGATGATCCTGGCCTTCGTTCCGGCAACAGATGAGGCGCTGCTCTCCAATTCCGATGAATCGATGGAGACTGGAGCGAGAAGTGGCCCCGATCTGATTGTCGACTATCTCTCGGCTTCTTGGACGACCGCGGATGCCGGTGACTCGAAGAGCATCAGCACTCGCATCAAGAACGATGGCGATTCATCGTCAGGTTCGTTCAGATGGGGGCTGTATTTGTCCACTGATACGACGATTACGACCAGCGATTATCAACTGGATGATTGGTCGCAGTCGAGCATTTCGGCGGGTAGCACACGCTCCTCAACCAAGACGGTGACGATTCCATCATCGATGACTGGCGGTTACTATTACGTCGGCATGATTGTTGACATCAACAGCCAGGTCAGCGAATCTGATGAGAACAACAACGACGATTACGATTCAGGCCGCGTCCACGTTTACGAATTGGCCGATTTGGTTCCTCGAACGACCTCATCGTCGTGCTCGACACCAGCGACCGGCACCATCGGCGATTATCTCGATTCCTCGATTTCCATTCAGTATGAAAACGACGTTTCCAGCAGCCACGGGCAATCGACAGGGACATTTTACTGGGCCATGTATCTCTCTACCGATTCGACCATCACGACCAGCGATACACAGGTTGGTAGCGACCAATACTCGTCCAGTTTATCTTCGGGTAGTTACCGAACAGATTCGTTGTCAAGTAGTACTCGACTCCCATCCAACATCAACGCAGGGACCTATTATTGGGGCTATATCTTGGACGTTGATTCGGATGTCGACGAAGCCAGCGAATCGAATAACGCCCGCACTTGTGATCAGATTACGCTGCAAGAGGATTTACCAGATCTTGAGGCCACATCGGTCAGCACCTCTTCCTCCTCAGCAATCATGGGAGAAACAATCACTGTTCAGTATCGTATCGACAATATCGGGACCGATTATTCGGGTTCGTTCTACTGGAAGTTGTATCTCTCCACAGATTCGACGATTACGACGTCAGACACCTTTGTCGATGAATTCAGCGAGAGCTCGATTAGTGGCGGATCCTATCGTTCAGGATACGAATACAATGTTGCAATCCCAACAGGGATGAATACAGGTTACCACTATCTTGGAATGATTGCTGACAATCGTGATGGTGTCAATGAGTTAGACGAGACCAACAATATCGTATCCTCCAGTTCAAGAATTGACATTGAGGAACCTGCCGACCTCGTCCCCAACTCTCCATCCGGCCCCAACTCGGCTCAGGCTGGACAGCAGGTGAGTATCTCTTGGAGAATCGACAATGATGGTGACGATGCATCGGGCTGGTTCTACTGGGAGATGTACCTCTCAACGGATTCAACCATTACGACCAGTGACACCAAACTCGGTTCTACTCAACAGGCCAACAGTATCTCCGGCGGCTCCTATCGAAGCGGAACTTACAGCCCGACTTTGCCCAGCAATCTGGCTCAGGGAACGTACTATTTCGGCATCATTGCGGATTCCAGCAGCCGGGTCACTGAAGGTGATGAAACAAACAATGTGGAGGTTGGAAATTCCATTTACATCTCCGTTCCTGATTACGATCTAGAAGCCACATCAATTTCCGTTGATCCAGGCTATCGTCAAGTCTGTGAAGGCGCTGACATTTACATCACGCTGAGCGTCACAAATCTCGGCACGGACAATGCCGGTGCGCACTATTATGAGGCCTTGGTTTCGACCGGGAATTCGGTTTCGGCAATTTACACTGGCACCTCTCTTGGTTTCGCCAGTGGAACGGCCAATGTTCCCTCCTATACCCACACCAGCATGATGGCGACACTTCCGACCAGTATCACACCTGGGACCTACTACGTGGGACTCTACGTCGATTATGGTGATTACATCGCCGAGACCGATGAGAACAACAACATCGTTGCTTCAAACAGTGCTCAACTGACCGTCATTGATTGTGGTCCCGATTTGGAGCCCACTTCAGTTTCAGGGCCCACGTCAGGTGTGAGAGGGGGGACTGCTCAGGTCTCGGTTCAGATTGCCAATGTTGGCATGGAAGATGCAACCAATGTCGATTACAGCATCTATCTATCCAGTGATTCATTCATATCCGGAAGTGGAAATGACGTCTTGGTCGGTTCTGATGTGGCGAATTCCATTGCTCAAGGCGGCTCATGGTCAGGTAGCGTGAATCTCGCCATCCCTTCAAATCTGGGCGACGGTTGCTGGTATTGGGGTCTCATCGTAGATCCCAATGACTCAATCACGGAGATGGATGAGAACAACAACGCCATGCCTTCCAGTGGTCAGTTCTGTGTCGAACTTGCTGACATCGTGATCGATTCAATCAGTGCGTCTGAAAATGCCGTCAGTGGTCAAACCACCACGGTCTACATGAATATCAGCAACTCCGGTGGTTCCGATGCCGCTTCCTTCAATGTGCAATTGCTTCTATCTCTCGACGCACAGGCGGGAACAGATGACACGCAGGTCGACAGCTTCCGCGTCAACCCATTGGCCAGTGGTTCGACGGTTCAGGTGACTCGCGAAGTCACCATCCCAGGCCAACACATCGGCCAATTCCATTGGGTGGCCATCGTCGATACTGGCTCCGAGGTGGCTGAAGACGATGAGAATAACAATGCTGCAGCCAGCGTTGGTTTCACCATCTCCGCACCAGCGAAGGATTTGCTTGCATCATGGATTGAATCGCCCCTATCCGCTGAACCCGGTCAAACAGTGACGATTCAATGGGGTGCAGAGAATCTCGGTCAGGAATCTCTCGGCTTCGATGTTGAGATTTGGCTCTCAGAGGATCGCTCACTTGGCAGTGGCGACATCCGCCTATCGCAATCTCGCGTCCCATCTCTTCTCAGCGGCTCCACCTTGGCCGACTCTCAGGTCGTGAATTTGGTCGGCGATGTCGAAGGTGTCTGGTGGGTCGTCCTCGTCATCGATGCTGCAGAGGAACATTACGAGGACGATGAAACTAACAACATCCGTCTTTCCAACGCGACACTCACCATCGATTCAAACAGTCCACCCCCAGCAGGGGAGACGTTGCCCGGTTGTGATAATCCACAGACCGACGGTGCCTTCGAATCAGATGCTGCGGCCACTCGTTCATCCGCCCACCATCTGGGCGCGAATCCAAATCTCACACTCGATGGATGTCTCATGGGCCTCGATGAGGTCGATTGGTACGCCATCGTCATCGATTCTGGAAACCAGACATCAATTGCCCTCAGTGCGGAGGGCGCCCATCTCGAGGTCGCCGTCCTGAACGGTACTGCCTCTTTGGGTCAGGGCGAGGTTGATGACGAGATTCGTTGGACGACCATCTCAGCATTGAACGACGATGCAGAGGGAATGGCGTTACTCTACCATGTGCGTGTCATCTGGGATCCTGCCTATCCCGGCGGTCCGTATCAGTTGAGACTGGTAACAGCAGATGCAAGTACAGAGACCGATCTCGACCCGCCTCCTGCCCCTGCAATCGCAACCATGGATGAATGGACGCATGCTGATGAGATTGTCATTCATTGGCCGCCTGTGGTGGACAATCTTTCCGGAACCTCGCATTATGAAGTCCGATGGGCCGGTGGACTTTGGGCTCCTGTTGACGGAAACGAATCTCTCGTCAATCTCTCAATGCTGATGGATGGAAAATACTCGTTTGAAGTTCGCGCCATCGACGCAGCCGGGAATATTGGCCCTGCTGATGCGACTTGGATCCGCGTCGACAGACAGGCCCCCGTGGTGACTTTGGAACAACTCGAAGCCAAACGTTCTCCTGTCTCAAAACTCGTTGTCGATTTGAGTATTGATGATGGAGATGGCAGCGGTCCATCGTTCATCCAATGGTCGACCGACAATTCAACATGGAATGATTATCCAGAGGATGGTCTGATTTTGTGGGATGATTGGAACAACACCAATTTCTATGTTCAAGTTACAGATGGTGCCGGCCTGATGACCCACTCCGAACTGGCGATTGAAATTCCACCCGAAGACACACCACCAATCGAAAATTCGAGTGATCAAGAGGAATCTTCTGCCGAATCTAGCGGTGGTGTCAGCACAATGTTGGCGATCATTGTCGTTCTAGCCATTATTGCCCTCTCAGTGTTCACGGTCATTCTAGCCCTCAAACTGAAGGCACGACGAGAACTTGGAGTGGAATTTGAAGAAGATGAGGAAGACGAGGGTGAAGAGCAGCCGCCATCATCGGATGTAGAAGAAGACTCTGAGACACACCACGTTCCCGATCACACACACCTCATTGGGGGTGGGACATATGATCAATCGACTGGACACACGGCATACATCGACCCAAAGGGTCGATGGTGGTGGCAACAGGAGGACGGCTCCTTCTACCATGATCCGGCCCTCAATGCCACCGATGCCACGCAGGATGTCCTTCCTTGACAGCGACGAACAAGCCGTCTCCTTGAGCGCAGATTTCCCCGTCCGCGGTCAATGTCATGCGAATTTCTGCTCGATTCCCTTCAACTGATTCAACCTGACTGGTGATGTGTAGTGGAACTCCGTGCGGCGTGGGCCTTCGTAATTTGACCGTATAGCGCGCGGTTACTGTGCATGGCGGCTCTTCTTCTCCTCGATCAGCCATAATCGCCATCGCGGCCGTCCAATTGCCGTGACAATCGAGTAATGTACCAATGATTCCACCGTTAATCATCCCAGGGAATGCCTGATGGAAATCCTCAGTTTGAAACGTCATTTCTAAGCCATTTTCAATTGGAAAGGAACGGATTCTCAACCCATCTGAATTTGCCGGGCCACATCCGAAGCAGATGCTGTTTGGAGCGTGTCGCTCTTGCACACTCTCTTCGCCCATACCAAGAGCAGGATATCGACCGCTATTGAGGGTTGACTGAGGAAATTGACTCCTACGGAGTCCTTTCGACGGTTGATTCAAAGAGGGGTGCAGGTAGCCGACCATTACAACCACAGTAGTGGACGGGGATGGTTCCATGCCTGACAAAGGCGAGAAGTCGAAAAAATCTGCACGGCCGAAGCGCACCAAGACGCTCAAGGTCAGCAATCAGATTCCACCCAAGCGACGCCGTGAAATTGAGCGTGCCTTGGACGCTCACGAACCGGCCAGACCCGAATGGGATCGTCTTTCTGGCGCAAAGCAACACCGGTTCTTCAAAAAGCGAATCAAACCAGGCACCATTCGTCAGATTGAATTTCCCTTGCTGGATGTAAAACTCGGTGACGCATGGCCGACGCCTGTCACCATCATCCACGGTCGGCGCCCCGGTCCAACGATTACAATCACGGGTGGTGTCCATGGCGATGAGATGGTTGGTCAAGTCGCCACCAGTTTGCTATCCCAGACCGTGTTCACTGGCCCTGGTCGACCTTTGGACCCTGAGATGATGGCTGGCACCGTTCGTCTGGCTCCCGTACTGAATCCCCCTGGTTTCACTCGTCAACTCCGCTATTTTCCAGATGGTCGCGATCTCAATCGTGAATTCCCTGGTTCTGAGGGTGGGTCAACAACGGGACGCGTTGCTCACCGTGTTCTCAATGAACTGATTTCAGGTTCAGATTTCCTCATCGATTTGCATACCGCCGCCAGTGGCCGTGACAATTTGCCACAGGTTCGAGCTGACCTTGCACATCCAGCCAGTAATCGAATTGCACGTGCCTTCGGAATCGAGGTCATCCTTGATTCGAAAGGTCCGAAGGGCTCGATGCGTCGTTCGGCATCTCAACTCGACATTGGTTCACTGACCTATGAGGGCGGTGGTGCGAACCTCGCTGACCACGAGGCCGTTCAAATCGCAATCCACGGTGTTCTGAACGTCCTCAGAAGTTTGCATGTAATTCCAGGCAACCCGGCCCGTCCAAAATTCCGACTTCTGGCCAGTGGCTCAACTTGGGTTCGAGCCGATGAAGGTGGCCTACTCGACCTCTTTGTGGGCCGTGGCTCATTTGTCGATTCAGGCGAAGTCATTGGTCGAATTGTCGATCCCCAGCGCCCTTCCGAAAGTGCCGCCGTTCTCGCTCCTGCCCGTGGTATTTTCATTTGTACAGCGAACAACCCGATTGTGACACCGGGCACACCGGTTGGTCACCTTCTTCCTGTGACACGAGGTGTCAAACTCATTCGCAAGGGGTTGGACAAGAAGTCGAATCGACTGATAGTCTCTGGATCCAAGGGTGAACCCATTTGGCGAGAAGACTACGAGGTCGAGGAGATTATGATCGAAGGCGAATGGTCGGGTGGTGCTGTTGATGCGGAATGGCAACGAGATTGGCCCAACCCTGCTGAGGATGAGCATGTTGAAGCCTCAGAGGACGAAGACGCCGAGTGATTTCATCTTACGTAGACGAGACGGTAGGGTTGAATGTGTCCGAAGTACAAGGTTGGCGCCGCCTGCATCATCTACCATTCGCGCTCTTCGTTTTGACCATGATTGCGGTCGTATTGGGTGGCACCGTTCGAATCTATGATGCCGGCGAATCCTGTCCTGATTGGCCGCAATGCTTCGGTACATGGGGCTTCGATATTTCCGAGGAAGATCAGGGAATATGGTACAATGAAACGGGTGAATATGACTCGGATGGTTCTGCGAAACGATACACAACTGGTGATATTTTCCTTGAGTGGATTCACCGCTTTGTGACGGGTATCATCCTCGGTCCTCTCTGTATCCTGCAGTGGTATCTCGCCTTCAAACGGAAAGAGAGCATGCCGAGTGTCCACACCGCCTCGGCCGTCGCCCTGATTCTCGTTATCGTCCAAGGTCTGATGGGGATGTTGACGGTCCGGTATGACAACATTCCTTGGTCGGTCGCCGGCCATCTTGTCCTCGCCCAGACTCTGGCCTTGTCACTACTGTGGGCATGGATTCGATGGATGGATGCTGAAGATTCCCTTCCAAGTTGGATGCATCTGCAACGAAAGCATGCGATTCAGATGCGCCCTCGTCTGTATGACCTGACTTTATCCACTCTCGTTGTTCTCGTTCTGGGTGCGTTCGTCTCCTCATCAGAAGGCCAGAACGGAGCATGCAATGTTGGATCTCTTGATGCATGGCCTCTCTGCAATGGTAGTCTCTTTGCCTCACTCATGGACAATATGCAATATGTCCATCGTCTTGCAGTCGTCATTGTTGGTGGTTGGCTTCTTTGGAATGTTCGAGGCATGGAATCAGGGACAATTCGGAAGATGGTACATGCTGGCATCGGTTTCTATCTGCTGAATTTACTGCTCGGTGGTGTATACGTCCTCACCGCAACCTCTGGATTCATCGAAATCCTGTCTCTGTTCCACCTCCTCATCGCTTCAGCTTCATTCCTGTGCATCGGCTTTGCTGCATTGCTCGCGAGAAACGCTGCTCATTCACCAACTTTGGGCGAGGCAGAATGACGAAATAGCCCCTACGGGGCTCCCGATGGCCTTATGATACCCGGGCAGGTCGCCGAGTCGCAGCGAACCGCTGTAAGTGATACTCATGGTTGAACCGGTACGACCTCACACCCGCTTTGAGAAGGCCCGAATTATTGGTGCCCGAGCCCTGCAAATCAGCATGGGCGCCCCACTTTATGTGACTGAGCAAAAACTCCGCGAAGAGTTTTCTGAAGAGTTGCAAGCGTTGTATGGTGTTGAAGAAGCCAAGATTCGCTTCGTCCTTGATCCTCTGAAGATTGCACTTCTGGAATATGAGCGCAATTTGATTCCAATCGACGTTGATCCTCACGACGATTGATTCGTCGATATGGACGCCCTGTAAGGGCGTCATTGATAGATTGCTTACGGCCCCGCACATTCATGGGTGCAACGGAGAGCATGGCTAAGGCCACCTTTTCTGATTGGTTTCAGATGATGAAACCAGGTGTCCTATCCCTGCTTCAAATTACGGCCATGTGCACCATTTTGATTCATGATTTGATCGTATGGAATGCGGCGGGTCGGACAGGTTTCAATCTCCTCGACACCATGGAGACGATGGCCATCGTCTTCGTGGGTGGATATCTGACTGCCGGGGGAGCTCATTCGTTCAACAATGTACTCGATCGAGATTTAGATCCGATGATGAAACGCACTGAGAACAGAGCCATGGCCCGTGGCGTCATCTCACCGACGGCTGGATTCATTTGGGCTCTGTTTCTTTCTGTTGCTGGGACTCTCTGGCTCATTGAATTCGCCAATGCGGTTGCGGCATTCTGGGCTGCCTTCAGTATCATGTTCTACGTTTTCATTTACACCCTGTGGCTAAAACGAACCAGTGTCCAGAACATCGTCATCGGTGGAATTGCTGGAGCGACCCCTCCTTTGGTGGGTTGGGCTGCGGCTGCCGGCGATGCAGTCTCCATCTCAAATCCATTCGATCTCGGTGCCATTCTTCCTTGGCTGATGTTTTCTCTCATCTTCCTGTGGACTCCTCCACATTTCTGGGCCCTTGCTCTGTATCGAAGTGAACAATACAAGGAGGCTGGCGTCCCGATGATGCCTTGGGTCCACGGACCTCAAAGAACGCTAATCGAGATGCGTGTCTATGCCCTGCTCTTGATTGGAATCGCGGCGATGCCTTGGCTGAATCCAGCAGAAGTTGGTGAACTGGCTGCCTACTTGTATACACTCATTGTATTGGTCCTCGGCATCTGGTACAATCAATCCGTAATCTCCATTGATATCTTTGAGACACGGGACGCAGATGGTCGCATCCCTTCAGCAGCACGTTCATTCTACATTTCGCTGCAATATCTGACGTTGATGTTCGTCTCTTTGGTCTGTGTTCTGTACAGTCCAGAACTGACCATTTTCATCCTAACATTGGTGATGTTGAGAATCTTATCGGCTCGGATTCCAAAAAAGAGGAATTCGCTGCGCTGAACGGCGTTGTATTCATACACCCCACCACCCCTTGGGGTGGTGCGCGTCGTGCGAGAGGTGGAGACAATGCAAGAGAGCGACTTGATTTTTGATTGGAACATCGTCGATTATGAATTCAACCGGAATCCAGCGAACCACCCTCACGAAATTTGGTTTGATGATGAGACATTGCGTGACGGCCTACAGAGCCCGAGTGCTCGCAATCCGACCATTGAGGAGAAGATCGAACTCCTGTCATACATGGAGCGTCTCGGCATTCAGAAAGTCGACCTTGGTCTTCCTGGTGCAGGTCCCTTTCATGTCAATCACATCGATGCGATGCTCTCTCACATCGTCGAGAATGGCTACAGTATCCGTCCCGGTTGCGCTGTGCGCACCGTCGTCTCCGACATCGAGCCATTGGTCGATCTTCAGGCCAAGCACGAGATACAGATTCAGGCGAGTGCATTCCTCGGTACCAGTCCAATCCGTCAGTACGCCGAGAACTGGACCATGGAACGAATTCTCAGTACGGCTGAGAAAGCGGTTTCCTACGCTGTAGACAACGACATCCCGGTCATGTTCGTCACCGAGGATACAACGCGATCCAAGCCAGAGGAAATCAAGGAGGTGTACACCCGCGCCATCGAGTTGGGCGCCGATCGAATCTGTGTCTGTGATACCTGTGGCCACGTCACACCGAACGGCGTCAAACAGCTGCTCACATTCATTCAGGATGAGGTGATTCCTGATGCTGGTGTCAAACGCCGGGATATCGAAGTCAATTGGCACGGTCATCAAGACCGCGGTCTGGGTGTCGCGAACAATTTGGCCGCTGCAGAGGCTGGCGCTGATGTCATCCATGGTACTGCACTCGGTGTTGGTGAAAGGGCGGGAAATGCTCCACTGGACCAGACGTTGGTGAACCTGAGTCTGATGGGTGTCATTGAGAATGATTTGACCTTGCTCAATGAATACATGCAGAAGGCACACGATTACGTCGAGGTTGCTCTACCACGAAACTATCCCGTGTTTGGTGAAGATGCCTTTGAAACCGGTACGGGTGTCCACGCGAGCGCCGTCATCAAGGCGATGAAGAAAGGAGATCATTGGCTTGCAGACCGGGTCTATTCAGGGGTTCCAGCCCAAGATTATGGCCTTCAGCAGATTATCCGAATTGGTCACATGAGTGGTCGTTCCAACATCACCTGGTGGTTGGAACAGCATGGTCACGAAGTTACCGACGAACTCGTTGCGCATCTGTTTGAAGTCGCCAAGGGCCAGCGTCGTTTGATGCCGGATTCTGAGGTTGAAGCGGCAGTGCAAGAGTTCCTTTCTGATTGAACGGCTCAACCATGGTTTCAAGAACCAACCCATGGCCCTTCGGGCCATGAAGTGGCTCGGCATCACGGTATTATTGGTGTTCGCCAGCCTTTCCCCGATCGTTTCGGCAGAGGAAGTTTACGAGGAGACCGACCATCTCTCACAGTATTCAAAGGCCGTTCAATTGGCCTTCGCTCGATGCGCCGAACTGCCCGCTCACGACGGAACTTGGTTGGTTGTCAGTTCTCATCCGATGGGCAAGAATGCCCCTCTACTCCCCAATGCTTGGCTCGTGAAGGCATCACCTGTAGAAATCGATACTTGGATGGATTCCAATCGGATTGAGATTGCTTGTCCAGAGTTAGAACGTCAGCACGAACCCCGCTGGACACCGAATGACCCGAAATTCAGCGATCAATGGCACTTACAGAATACCGGCCAGACGAGCGGTGGACTGGCAGGTGAAGACGCAAATCTCACAGGGGCTTGGCAATCCTATCAAGGGACAGATGTGATGATTGGGATTGTCGATGATGGATTGGACCACGAACATCCAGATTTGACGACCAATTATGACACCTCAAATGATTACGACTTCTGTGGAAACGATGGAAACCCCTCTCCATCCAATTGGGATGCACATGGTACCGCTGCGGCAGGTGTTGCAGCAGCAACAGGAAACAACAGTGTGGGTGTATCTGGCGCAGCTCCCGATGCTAATCTCATTGGATTGGAATTGATTTCTTGTAACACTCCTGATTCGAAAGAGGCTGATGCCCTCAGCCACGAAAATCAGATTATCGACATTTACAGCAACTCATGGGGACCATCTGATGATGGAAGTACACTGGAGGCGCCGGGCCCATTGACCATGGCTGCCTTCGAAGATGATGTAGCGAATGGTCGGGGTGGCCTCGGCAACATCATCACTTGGGCCGCAGGTAATGGCCTAGATTCCGATGATGATTCAAACAAGGATGGCTATGCGAATGCTCGTCAGACCATCGCAGTGACCGCCATCACACATCAGGGCGACCAATCATGGTATGCTGAACCCGGTGCCAACATCTTGGTCGCAGCGCACAGTGATGGCGATGGTGAAGGCATCACGACGACCGATATTGAAGGTTCATCTGGATACACGAACAATGACTACACCAACGATTTCGGCGGTACCTCGTCCGCCACACCTCTGGCCAGTGGCGTCATCGCTCTAATTCTCGAAGTCAATGCCAATCTGACATGGCGAGACGTGCAACATATTCTGGTTCACAGTTCTCGGCAGAACGATGCCAGTGATAGTTCTTGGAACGTGAATGGAGCTGGCCATGATGTCTCTCACAAGTATGGCTTCGGCGCTGTAGATGCTGGCCGCGCCGTCGCAGTCGCAGAGAATTGGACCACCGTTGCACCTGCAATCAACATCACCACCAATACGCGCACAATCGATACCGACATCCCAGACAATTCCGCCCCAGGGCTGAACGATACGGTGACCATCACGGATGGGCTGCAAGTCGAACACGTCGAGGTCATCGTCGATATTGATCATGTCTTTCGCGGAGACCTCATCATCACACTCACATCTCCCTCAGGAACGGAGAGCACCTTAGCCCAGAAACAGAATGACAACGGAAACAACTACCGAAATTGGATGTTCTCTACAGTCCACAACTGGGACGAGTATTCTACGGGTGACTGGACGCTGTCAGTCGAAGATGATGGCAATGGTGATACAGGAACTTGGAATGATTGGGAACTCATCATCCATGGTGTCCCCATGGTTCTGGATTCGGATGGAGATGGTCTCACCAACGAGAATGAGACCGACATTCATGGGACGGATCCCAATGACATCGACACAGATGATGATGATCTAACCGATTACGAAGAGGTCATGGTGACCAACACCGACCCTCTCGATGCAGATAGTGACAATGATACGTTGTTGGATGGCGTTGAAGTCAATCTGTATGGAACGAATCCCCTGTCTAACGACACGGACGGCGATGGTCTGACAGATGCGCAGGAAATTCTCTTCTTTGGCAGCGACCCCTTGGTATTCGACGCCGATGCCGATGCCGATGGTTGGTATTGGTTCCAAGATTGTAATGACAACAATTCTCAGATTCATCCCGGGATGTCTGAATTACTCAATGGTATTGATGACAACTGCAACGACAATTGGGATGAAGGCTTCAATGTCACGGATTCAGATAACGATGACTTGTCTGACTACTCAGAATACCATGCCCATGGGACCAATTGGACCAATCCAGATACCGACGGTGATAATTTGACCGATGGTGATGAGATTCTCATTCATGGGACCAACCCGTTGGTTCCCGATTCAGATACCGACACCGATGGTTGGTATTGGTTCCAAGATTGCAATGATTCAGATCCTTGGATTAATCCAGCGATGCCGGAGTTACTGGATGGCATCGACAATGATTGTGACGATGAAATTGACGAGGATTACGTCGGCCTCGATTCGGATTTGGACGGGCTCCTCGATTTGAATGAATTCAATGTGTACCTCACAGATCCATTTGACAATGATACCGATGACGATGGTTTGGATGATGGTGTCGAACTCAATGTGACCTTCACCAATCCACTCGTGCCGGATGTCGATGCCGACGGTGATGGTTTCAGATGGTTTGCAGACTGCGATGACAACGATTCCGCTATCCATCCAAATGCGACTGAGATGTGGGACGGCCTCGATCAAAATTGCAACGACCTCATCGATGAGATGGTCAATCGAGCCGGTCAAATCTCTGTACTCCCGGCAGAGTCGGAGTTGAAACTCAACGCGACATCAGATGCCTTGTTCCTGCAGAGTTTTGTCAACATATCCTCCGAATCCATCCTCGACATTCAGACGAGTTGGGTCATTCAGGCAGGTCAACGTGGCACTCGTTGGGTCCTCACCAACGAGTCTTGGATGTCGTTGGGTCCCTTCGATTGTGAGGGTGTCACCTCTGGATTTGTGGCCGAGGTCTGTATCCAAAACGGAACGACTGAGACCTATTCTGTCACTGTTTCCATCACGGATGGATACGAGGTCATCACCAACACATGGTTTGTCACTTACACAGTATGGCATCCACCCACACCTGAACCTGAGCCGGAACCGGAGCCTGAACCTGAGCCTGACCCCGAACCCGACGAGTCCGAAGGCAACGGAAACACCACCACGAGCGGTGGCTTCACCCTCGATACCGATACTCGCATCATCATTGGAATGACGGCGATTGTAGTGTTGTTGGGCGTCATTGTATCGCCCACTGGTCCAAAGCGCGCTCCACCACCACCCATGCGTCCTCCGCCCACTGGGTTGCCGCAAATGATTGGTCAGAAGTTGCGCTGATTAGGCTTCAACAAGCATTGCTACAGCATTGCCTCCACCGAGGCACAGTGTGACGATTCCTTTGCCTCCGCCTGAACGTTGTAGCGCGTTGATTAGCGTCATGAGACATCGAGCTCCAGTTGCACCCAATGGATGACCGATGGCCACTGCTCCGCCATGTGGATTGAGTTTCTCATCAGGAATATTACAGGACTTTGCAATGGCACAGGACGCGGCCGCAAAAGCCTCGTTGTGCTCGACATAGGTTATGTCCTCCATGGTCAATCCATTTCTCTCAAGCAAGGTCTCAATTGCAGGGATGGGTGCGGCCATGACTCTTGCCGGTTCGACACCTGAGGTGCAGTAATCCTGCACAGTCGCGAGCACGGGCCACCCATTCGCTTGAGCGGCTTCTCGACTGGCAACCAGAACCGCCGCCGCACCGTCTGAGAGTTGCGATGAATTTCCTGCTGTGATTTGTCCACTCTCGTCGAAGGCCGGCTGCATCAAACTCAGATCTGTACCGGGACGAATGCCTTCATCTCGCTCGATTCCGGCTGTTTCAACGACTTCAAAGTCCATCCAACCCTGATTCCATGCTGCTTCGGCTCTTTCGTGTGACAGCGCGGCGAATTCATCCGCCGCAGATCGAGAAATTTCACACTCCACTGCGATTGTCTCCCCGGTATTCCCCATGTGTTCGTCGTTGTAGACATCCCACAGTCCATCGTGGACCATGGTGGGCCTCATTTCACCGAATTCTGTTCTGGAGATTTTCTGGGCGAAGTAGGGTGCATTACTCATCGATTCCATGCCTCCGGCAACAATCACGTTGAATTCGCCGGCCCGGATGCTATTGGCGGCCATCATGACCGCTTTCAGTGCTGAACCACAGACTTTGTTGACGGTGGTTGCTGGAGTACTGTACGGCATCCCCGCACCGAGTGCGACCTGCCTTGCAGGGGCCTGACCAGCCCCTGTTTGCAGTACCTGTCCGAAAAGAACCTCATCGACCACTCCACTGCCTGGTTCGATTCCGGCTCGCTGCAGCAGTCCTGTAACCACATGAATTCCCAATTCGACAGCCGAACGGTCTGACAGAGCGCCGCGATAACGACCCACGGGCGTTCGAGCCACAGCACAGATGACAACTTCCGGCATAATCTGCACCTACTCAATTTCCTTCGCCAGCGAAACCGTAGATTTCTCCATTTTTGAGCGCAGGTCGCAACTCTGGCTTGAGAAGAATTGTTCGTACACCCCATAGATCACCGAAGATTCGGTATTTTGTCGTCGCATCTAGGTAATCGACACCTGAGGAGCCCCCAGTTCCGACCCTCCGGCCGATGATTCTCTCGACCATGCGCGCATGGTGTGTTCGGAAGAGAACCATGCTCTCCTCCAGTTCGACCACGGCATCGATTAGAACGCGAGGCCAGGCCAACAACGGCAGTTCTCGATACGATTCAATGAACAACAGTCCCGCGCGAGCGCGATTGACTTCGCCTTCGGGCTTGAGGAAATCCCGTGCGCCTTGGCTGGCAGCATCAAACCGTGCTTTCACCGCGTCCATGTTGTCCACACCTTGGGCTTCCATTCGGGCGCTCGCCGCATCACCGATGCTGGTGTATGCGGCCAGATGATCATTGACATAGGTCTCTACCATCTCAGCATCATCATCGGAGCCGTAGAATGAGCCCATGATGGGTGTTCGAGTCAACCATGTCGTCAGAGCCGAGGCCAGAGTTGTCTCTTCCAGCGCAGCCTCCAATCGAACTAGAGCAGAGGCATCCGCTTCACTACGTGAAGAGAGCTTTCGGAAATGAGCGAGCGGATCCATCTCTGAGACCCGGCCGACATGTTCGAGGCCTAGTAAAATCTCCATCTAGCGCATCTGGTAGGATTCTAATCCACTGGCTGTCCCCAATACATCTCTGAACGATAGGAATCCTTGTGGAGTCAGTGTCTCCATGACTTTCCATTGATTGGCGAGCAATCGGAAAATCTCTGTCACGCGACCCAGGTGTTCCACAGCTTTGGGAATCTGGGCTTCTGGCACATGCTCTGTAGCCAGAATGTCACGAATCTCCCTTACTTCACGAATCACCTGTTTGAACCATAATTCAAAGGTTTGGTGTGTCACGATGAAGTGCATCTCATCGTTACTGATTCCCTCATCGTCCCGTTGCAGGGCCAAGAGTTCATGGAGACCAAGATAACCGCCATAGGTTCGATTTGAGCCGCTACCGCCCCCCGAATATCCTCCGCCCATGTTGTTTCGCATCGCCTTGGTGCTTGAATGCCTTGCCCCCTCCACCGTTCAGGTTTCACAGGGGGTTTTGGCAATCTCAAACATGCTCTTCTCTGAAGTCCCAACCGTATTGTTTCTCACCATAGTTGAGTTCGTTGTTCTCCCGTTCCCATTCAAAAATTTCTTTTCTCAGACGGTCTTCTTCATTTTCGAATTCCAACCTCTCTATCCACAACCCCATGAGTTTCATTGCTCGGCTTCTGAGTGCGCTCCTTTGTCCGTGCAGTTCATCCTCAAGTGTTGGTATCCAAAGTTGTATTAGTTCCATGACCATATTCTGAAATTCTCTTGCTTGCTTCGTGTTTCCTTTGTTGTCTTTTTTGATATCCATCTAGCGCTTACGCTCCTGCGACCAATCCGGTCGGATCACAGGTGTGTCAAGACATCAGAATCACGAGATATTGTGTTGTTTCTCCACCTATATTAACAGTGCGAATTATTGCCCCTCTCGCCCCTCTTGAGAAGCCAGTATTTCCGCAACCGATAATTACCCGGCATCGTAGCCGTCCCTAATGGCGACCTCCGATTCGGACCTACGCGATTGGCTCGCGGCGTACAATCCTGCCGAGATTACCATTGGTGTCATCGCCTCGCATTCATCGCTTCAAATTCTTCATGGGGCCCGCATGGAGGGCTTCAGAACCCTTGGAATCTGTGTCGGTCACGATCGCCTGAAGATGTACAAAGCATTCCCTGGGGCCGAACCGGATGAATGGATGATTCTCGACAATTATCTTGAGTTGCTCGATAAGGCTGAAGATTTGCGTGCCCGAAATGTCATCATCATCCCACACGGTTCATTGGTCGAATATCTGAGTCCTGATAATTTCATCAAACTCGAGGTCCCCACGTTTGGAAATCGCCGAATTCTAAAGTGGGAGGGTAGCCGAGAATTGCAACGCCAATGGCTTGAGTCCGGCGGTTGCACCATGCCGAAGGTGATTGAGGATCCTCACGAAATCGATGGCCCAGTGATTGTGAAGTACGCCGGGGCAAAGGGTGGACGTGGTTACTTCATCGCCCGCAACTTCCGCGATTTTCGACGGAATGTCGATTTGGAGGAAGATTTCACAATTCAGGAATATGTCCTCGGCACCCGTTATTATTTCCAGTTCTTCTTTGACCCCACTGCAGATGACGGCTATCAGGTCGAAGGCATGGGTAGTCGAGAGGGGAAGAACTGCGGTCGTCTCGAATTGATGAGCATCGATCGCCGTGATGAATCGAACGTCGAGGAGTTCTACAAATTGGGAAGCCTACGTGACATCCGTGATATGGGATTGGAGCCCTCTTTCGTCGTCACTGGCAATACCCCCGCCGTGCTTCGTGAATCCTTGCTACCTGAAGCGTTCAGATTGGGTGAGGGTGCGGTTGCTTCATCACTTGAACTGGAGGAGGACGGCCGTGGAATGATTGGCCCCTTCTGTTTGGAGACGATTGTCACCGACAAGTTGGAGTTCCGTGTATTTGAAGTCAGTGCACGAATCGTGGCCGGTTCGAACGTGGCCATTGGGGGTTCACCCTATTCCGACATCAACGAACCCGGCCTTTCGACAGGGCAGAGGGTTGCGCGTTGTATTCGCAAGGCAATAGACCGAGATCTTCTCAGCCAAATCCTCTCTTGAATCTGAGCGCAATCAACCATTCAGTTGAGAATGTGAGAACGAGTAATTTTCTCGTCATAACAGCATTCAAATAGGGTAGGTGGATGGCCAATGATGTCGAATTACGTGAGGTAGATTCAATGTCCAATCCAAAAATTCTGTATCTGGATATCGAGACCACAGGTCTGGCAAAAGCGTACGACCAAGTCCTACAGGTTGCGTACGCATGGGAGGTTGATGGAGAGTTGGTGGATGAACGCAACATCTTGGTGAAACCGAGCGTTCCCATTTCCAGAGGAGCTGCTGAAACGCATGGAATCACTGAGGAAATGGTCGCTGATTGTCCTTCATTTGCCCTGGCTTCAGAGGATTTGGCGGCACGAATTAGAGAGGCGGACATCATCGCAACCTACAACGGCAATCATTACGACATTCCCATTCTGGATGCCGAATTCAAGCGTGCAGGAATGCCGATCGATTTCAATTCGAAACTCCAACTTGATGCCATGCGCATTCTCCAAGTCATGCGTCCGCGCACGTTGACAGATATGCATCTTGAATACGTTGGAACCCCGCTTGAGGATGCCCATGATGCACTCGCTGACATTCGTGGTACTCAGGCGCTGTATCGAGCCATGAAATCGACCTTTAATCTCGATTCATTCAGCGAAGAACAAATCGCTCACTCTCTCAAAGGAAGCAATATCACCATCGATGGAAAATTGACTTGGGACGAATGGAATCCCGGTGTGATTATTTTCAACTATGGCAAGTACAGTGGAAAATCAATCGATTGGATTGTTGAGAATGACCCTGGCTATCTAAGATGGATGATTGATGCGGATAAACAACGCTTCGATTCCATCACCGTTGAATTGGTTGAGATTGCTCGCCAAGCCCTCTCAGGAACTGCGAGTTTCTATCAATGGGTTCGGACAACGTACGGCCCTAGACCTCTGCGCCTCCCCGATATGTTGAGCGATGAGAAGTAGGCCCCCCCGGATTCGAACCAGGGTCGAGGGATCCAGAACCCCACATGATGGACCGCTACACTAGGGGCCTAAGTCAGCCTGCGATTGGGCGCCCATATTTCAACGCAACCGCCGCACAGCAGCGCCAAACATCGCCAAGATTGGTAGCATCGTTCCAAAGCCTGGGACCCCTAGAAACCCTTCCTCAGAATTACTTGCTAGAGGTGCGACTTGGAGGATGAACTCGTCCCCGATTGTCTCATCGGTTCTGTAATGCGTGAAGGCGAGTTCTTGTGCATCTCCATCATACACCAATCGAGTCCAGCCGTAGGTACTGTTCTCTCGATACGCACTCCATTCCGGTTGAGGTTCATCCAATTCCTCGTAGGCCGAACGCCCTGCAATTCCGATGACCAGATGGATGGGTGCATACCCGCGCGCGAAGCGATGAACGTCTCCCTCATTGCCCGTATCTACGACGGTATCGCCCGCCACCGGCCACGTTCGTTCGTAGAAGTGGTCGTGGCCTGCAATCACCAAATCGACTCCCTGATTCACGTACAACGTCTCAAGGGCAGCCCGCAATTCAACCTCAGAACCGTGGTAACTGTTGCTCGAATACATCGGTTTGTGGCCGTACACAATCACGAAGGGTGTCACCTCTCGATCAACTGATGACAAGTCTTGCTCCAACCATGAATACTGAGTACTACCTGTGGTGTAATCATGCTCGGTGGACATGAACACCATGTGCACGCCCGGGAAATCTCGACTGTACCAGAAGGTCTCAGATTCCGCTTGACCATCTGAGTCGAAGCGATGCTCGTAGGGCGAGAACCCGTACCCTGGTTCATTCTCGTGATTCCCGACTGCTGTCACCCAAGGGATACGAGTCATACTCTCTTGCTGGAAATTGAACCAACTATCCCACGGCGAGTGTTCACCATCCGCATAAGCGATGTCTCCCGAAATCGTGACCATCTGAGCTGTAGTGTCGGCAATAATCGACTCACTGACATCCATTCCTTCACTGGAATCACCATGATCTGCAATCGAAATCCACTCGAAATGATTCGCGGTCGAATCTATCGGAGTGAAGGTGAATTCTTCGGACCAATCTCCACCCGAACTGACCCGATATGTCACTTCTTCTCCGGGTACCAGTCCAGTCATTGATGCCATGTGGAAAGCCATGTCGTGATTGTAACAATAATCTGTGCTCGCGACAGTCTGACCATTCCATTCGACTTCGCCTGTAGAGCGACCCTCTGTAGCCCAGATGACATTCATCACGGATGCATCGTCCGTCATCTGCAGGTGAATTTGCTGGGGTTGTGTACTCCCTGTTAAGGTGCCAGCACATTCCTGCAGCGCTTCTCCCAGACTCTGCGCATGCGCGAGAGGCAGAAGCAGCAAGAGCACGAGCAATGGAGCGAGTACGCGCACGAATCGACGTGGAGGCGGCGACACTCAATCCTTGCCTCTGAAGCGTGCGTTCAGAACTTCAAGGCTAGAAGCGCTGGGTCGCATGACATCATCGCTCACTTCTGCAAGGGGCGTTTCGACAAGACACTGGTCTTCGATTGCTGTCGAGGTGTCGGGGTCGAAGTAGAGCAATCCAGTTACGTGCTTGTCCTCCATCTCCGCATTGTGCAAGGCCGCCATTGCAGCCACAGCATCGGTTGGGTCATGATCCGAACCGATGGTCTCGAGACGTAGGGTGCTACCGTCGAACAGGGTGATGTCATGGAATTCACCTTCAGGGACCTCCACCCCTTCAATCGGTGAGTAGGTTGGGATGTAGTCGTAGGCATGCAACTCGACATCGTTGTCTTTGACGTAGGTGTAGGAGCGCAGGCTCTCGTCGTTATTGTTGAAGGTCACACAGGGTGAAATGACATCGATGAGCGCGAATCCTTTGTGACTCATGGCGGCCTTCATTAGTGCAGTCAATTGCTTCTTTGAGCCACTGAATGAACGAGCGACGAATGTACAACCGAGGTTCACTGCGAGTTTACACAAATCGATGGGCTGAAACTTGTTCACGGCCCCTTTCTTTTTCTTGCTGCCCTTGACCGCAGTCGCACTGTATTGGCCCTTTGTCAAACCATAGACACCATTGTTTTCCAAAACGTAAACCATGTCGAGATTGCGGCGAACAGCGTGGATGAATTGTCCAATTCCGATGCTGGCTGAATCACCATCTCCAGACACGGCGAGGAAGGTCAAATCGCGGTTGCCCATTGCTGCACCCGTTGTCACAGCAGGCATACGTCCGTGGACGGTGTTGAAGCCGTGTGATTTCCCAAGGAAGTATGCTGGCGTCTTGGAAGAACAACCGATTCCGCTCATCTTGGCGATTTTTTCGGGTTTGAGTCCATTCTCCCATGCTGAATTGATGATGACAGTACTGATTTGGTCGTGTCCACAACCGGGACACAGTGTTGACTTTCCACCGGTATAGTCGTCCTTTGGCAAATCGATAACGTTCAGTTTGATACTCATTCAGCTACCTCCTTCAGTACACCCTTGATTAACTCAGAATAATGTCGTGCTCGGGGCGGTAATCCATCCGAGTAAGCGGCACTGTGGACCCTTCCGATGAGATCGTTGGGCAATTCTCGACGAAGGATGCCGTAGAGTTGCCCATCTCGATTGATTTCGAGAACGATGACGGTCTCATGGTCGCGAATGAATTGCTCGACAACAGGTGAGAGGGGCAGAGAACGAACTCTGCACTGACTGACTTTTCTTCCAATCTCATCCTCAAGAATATCATCGATTTCTTGAATCGAATTCTCCATCGAACCGAAGTAAATGATGCCGACTTCTTTCTCATCTTCCTCTCGTAGTACGGGCTGAGGGAGCCATGTTCTGCAATTGTCCATCTTTCGCTTGAGCCTCATCATTAGCGCTTGATAGACTTCGGGTTTCTCAGAATAGATTCCATCTTCATCGTGCCCGGTCCCACGATAGAGAATGGGGTCCAATCCGGAGCCAGGTAGGGTACGATATGGGATTCCGTCCCCATCGACGTCGCGATATCGGCCATAATTTTCGATGGCGTCCAGTTCGGCCTGTGTTCGCAGGACCTTGCCCCGATCCATCGGAGTTTCAGGATATTCGAAGCCTTTGCAGGCCCAGCGATTCATCCCCAGGTCGAGGTCACTGAAGCCGAAGACGAGCGTCTGCAGTCTCTCGGCAATATCGAATGCTTTCCAACCGAATTCAAAACATTCCTCCATATTGCCTGGAATGAGAACTGGATGTGCGGTATCACCATGGCTGGCCTCGTACAACATCGTGAGGTCACCCTGTTGTGTTCGTGTCGGCAAGCCGGTTGAGGGCCCCGTCCGATTGATGTCCCAGATTACGCTGGGGATTTCGGCGAAATACGCGAGACCGATGCATTCGGACATCAGAGAACTCCCGGGTCCACTGGTCGCTGTCGTCGCGCGACTACCTGCCCATCCACCACCAACGACCATTCCAGCGGCCGCCAATTCATCTTCTGCCTGAATCACTGCACAGAGATGGTCGCCGTTCTCATCTACGCGAATTTCGGGAATGTAAGCAATGAGTGCTTCAGCGAGGCTACTGCTAGGGGTGATTGGATACCAACTGAGTAAACCGACGCCACCGTAATGGCTTCCCAGAGCAACGGCTTCATTCCCTTCGATTAGGAACACATCATCATCGACATCTCTGGCCTCAATTCGGAAAGGAATATCGGAGATATCGACATTCTCACTGATGAAGGCCCGTCCGAGATTGATTGCCTCTAGGTTCAATTCGATGGCTCTCGCCTTCCCTTTGAACTGTTGTGCAAGTGCCTTCGTGAGCTTACCTTGATCGAGTCCTAGAATTTCTGCAAGCAACCCGACATACATCATGTTCGCAATCATCCGACCGAGTTTCGGATTCAGTCCACGGGCCATTTTGGTCATTGGAACGCCGATTACAATACAATCATCGCGCTCGACAGGCATCTTGACATCCTCGTTGAACAGGATGAGGGTGCCGGGCAGACAGTTCGCGATATCTTCCTACCAAGTTGCTTTGTTCATGATTACTTGGATGTGGGTTCGATCACCGGGCGCCTGATATCCTCTGTCGCTAACTCTGAGGATGTACCATGTCGGCAATCCTGCGATGTTGCTAGGGAAGAGATTCTTCCCACTCACTGGCACACCCATATTGAACATGGTGTGCAATAGAATCAGGTTCGCAGACTGCGACCCTGTTCCATTTGCTGTGGCGATATTCAGTTGGAAGTCGTTGACAATCCGTTCCATCGGTGACGATGTCTCCTGGTGCCGGGGGGGGCGTAGCCCCCCTTCGCGTAAAATGGTCCCCGAGTCGTGCCGATAATAGGCATTGCTGCTACCCCGGCTTCTTTCCATATTGGTTATCCTGGCTTGCAGTACAACGAATGAGTCCATTTTTCACCCCATGTAATGCCCTTTTCACCCCTTTTTCTCCTTCCGCTGCGGTTTTGAATTAGAGCCGACTCGGCGGGCCCATGCCGTCCAAGAAGATGGAGCAGGGTTGGGTGAAGGCAGAGATGCAAATCAAAGTGGACAATCCGGAAGAAGCCCTTGAGATATTGCGTGAAGTGGATGCTGATGCGACCGATCCAAAGACCTGGCGATTGGCGGGTGAAGCCAAGGCAATTCAAGCCCGTCAGGCAGGCAATAGCAAGCGCTTGTTCAACGACTCAGTCCGTCATTACGAAAGTGCCCTCAAAGCCAATCCAAACGACAAGTTGGCTCGCAGGGGTCGCAACAGCCTCCGTTCTGAAATGGATGGGCTTGGTATTCGCGCGGGCGGCATGAATGTATTCTTCGACGATGGAGCACCCACTTTCATTGGTATCGTCAGCATCGTAATGGCCCTCGGTTTGATTCTAGTAGGCCTCAAACTCATCCCTGATTATCTCGCAGGAGAACCGGAATATGATGCATCAATCGTCATCACTCTGTATCCTGAAGCCGCCCCTCAGACCGTTGATTCATTCAAGAAGCATGCGAACGATGGCAATTTTGATGGAATCGTTTTCCACCGAATCATCAACGATTTCATGATTCAGGGAGGGGATATTGAGAATGGCGATTTCGCTTCAGGCTGGCCTTCTGCGGGAACCGGCGGCTATTCTGCGCTTTACTATGGTCAAGGTCAACAGGCCGATATGACGACATGGACCATTCCCGATGAATTCGACCAAAATTATCGCCATGCGCCCGGAATCTTAGCAATGGCCAATTCAGGAGCAAATACCGGTGGTAGCCAATTCTATTTCGTGGACAAAGGTAGCACTCCGTCTCATCTAGATGACAAGCACACAGTCTTCGGTCTCGCGGTTTCTGGACAGTGGGATGGAGAGAACATGAGCGGAATTGAGGTCATTGATCGGATTAGCCAGGTATCAACAGATGGAAATGACAAACCCACTTCAGAAGTCCCAACGATTCAGAACATTGAGATTGATGGGAACACAGCTACCATGCACATTGATCTCTTGGATCCATCTGCTGGTAGTTCGCTGTCAGGATCGGCCATGATGACTGTGCCCGGCTTCTCGCTTCTGGCGAGCACCTCGGTGTTCCTAGCGGCCGCCGTCGCAACCCGACAAGAGTGACGTTCAAGGATGGGCGCCCGGTCGTCGCATCATGGCGAGTGAGAACCCCTTCGATGCCTCAGCGACATTTCAGATGTCGAATGGCGACGAAGGTCACTTTGTCGACCTGCACGCGCTCCAGTCCTCTGGGCTTTGTGAATTACACAAACTTCCCTGTACCATCCGTGTTCTACTTGAGGCAGCATTGCGAAAGTGCGATGGCTTCCTTGTGACAGAAGACGATGTCAAACGAATCGCCGCTTGGTCACCCACTCAATCACCCGCTGAGATCCCTTTCATGCCTTCTCGTGTGATTCTTCAGGACTTCACGGGGGTTCCTGCCGTGGTCGATATTGCAGCGCTGCGTGATGCAATGGTCGCCTTGGGAGGCGACCCACAGAAAGTCAATCCTCAGGTCCCCGTCGATTTGGTCATCGATCACTCTGTTCAGGTCGATGTTTCGGGACTTTTCCCGGATGCGAGAGAGCGCAATCTGGAAATTGAATATCAACGCAACATGGAGCGTTACCAATTCCTCAAATGGGGTCAGCAAAGTCTCGATAATTTTCGCGCTGTCCCCCCTGGTCGTGGCATCTTCCATCAGGTGAATCTAGAGTGGATTGCCACCGTTGCTCGCGAAGAAGATGGTGTT
>JAKUOE010000059.1 GCA_022449845.1 Candidatus Thalassarchaeum sp. | reverse complement strand
CTTCTCGGCATTCTCGCATGGACCTCAATCCGTGGCGGGGACGAAGGCGACCCTTGGGATCAAGTCGCCCCGACAATGGGTATGGAAGTAGAGCAGGAGGCTCCCATGGCCGCCCCTCCATCTGACATGTTTGCAGCACCTGCGGCAGAACCGGTTGCTGCGACCCCTGCAGCCGCGCCGGTCGAAAGTTCCGGCTCCCCCCGATTCCCGCTGAGGGTTTGCCACCCGGCTGGACAGAGGAACAGTGGAGTTACTACGGTGCCCAATGGCTAGCACAGCAAGAGCCCCCTCAATCTGAACCGGCGCCAACTCCAGTCGTTGAGAATCCATTTTCATCCCCGACTTCAGCCGAAGATGACTTGGACCTTGACTTCTGAGCCGGGTCCATGCGGCGTCGCCTGTACAACTTGTTCGGTTTACCAGAACTCCCCGAGGGAGAGATGGTTGAAGACGAGTTTGACGTCGAGCCGATTCTCGAGGAAGGTGAACCGATTCACATCCCTAAGCCGGTACGAATTACTGAGCGCAAACCTGTTCGGGAACTCAAATTCCATGATTTAGGCGCAAAGCGCTGGCTGGAATGGACCGCGACACAACAGGGACTCCCAAGTCGTGGTCTGCGTTATATCCGGCCCGATCAGATGCATCGATTACCGTTGGAGGCCATCTCGACTCGGTTGCATCAAGGAGACATCTGCATCATCGACCTCAGCAGTTTGGCTCACATGGACAGTCAACGTAGCGCACTGGCGCGCCAAGTTCAGGACATGGCCAATTATGGTGGGCTCCCCGTCTTTGCGCTAGACACTTCCGACCGTCTCCTATTGATTCCTGGTCGTGGTTCAAGAATCGACACTGAGACTCATGAATTGGGTGGGAACTCAATTCTTGATTAATCGCGGTGACTTCGCACTTCAAATGACCAAGAGGCTCCATCCGGCCCACTTGTCAGTCGATCCCATCCGAACTGTGCTAGCAGAGGTCTCCACGTTTCCGCATCCGGGGGTAGTTGACGAATGCCCCCGATATCCGGGCGAAGTATGTTCTGAACACGCAAGATGGCCAAGGTTGCCACCGCATCTGGTAATGGATGTAACTCAGCGACTTCGCATTCTAGGACAGCAGCGGAAATTGGATGGTATGGTGGGAATCCGTTGGGCGATTCGCTCGCATCATCTAGGGAACCCCATTCACTCTGTTCTGGCGGGAGGGTCTCCGCAGTTTCATTGACCAACAGGGCTGCATCCCAGGTCCCTGGGAGCACCATTGCACTGATTTTTGAACCATTTTGGAGATTGATTAGGGTGTCTCTGGGCCTCCCATTTCGATTCTGACTGAGGGAGACTCCCAAGAGAGGTGGTGTGTTTGAGAGGACAGCGACACTGCTGACTGGACAGAGGTTGGCCACACCCTGTTCACTCACGGTTGAAAGAAGGAGTACAGGTCGTGGTGCGACCAAGGCAGACAACCATTCGCTCCGCTCTTGATGCTCGAGGTGATCCATGACATCGTTTCGAACATTGTCTCCCATGGGCTGGCCGAGAAACGACGCTCGCTTCCGTTCGGCTTCACCATCACTCTCGAACCAATCATCGAGTTCTCCTCTCTCGACTTCGGACAATGCATAGGCAGTGAAATCACGATACGCGGCCCAGCGCTCAATTTCACTCGCATCCTCCTCTCGGTCCTTCTTTCGGTTGATACTCGAATCCGCATATAGGACGCATCGCCGTAGAAAATCACAGACTGCCTCTTTGCTCATCCGCGCGCCTCCTCGTATTCGCTGCGCTGCATATGAAATCGAGCAGGATTCCCAGACCAAACTTCGCCGGCTGGAATGTCTTTGGTGAGAACGGCACCCGCTGCGATTACTGCATGTGATCCGACATTCAGACCTGGGAGAATGGTTACCCCTCCTCCGATGACTGCCCCTTCCTCGATGGTCACGAACTGCCATTTGGTGGAATCACGTGAAGGAGGGTAGCGATCGTTGAGAACCGTTGCGTTAGGACCGATGAATACCCCCTCGCCGACCTTGGTTCCATCGGCGATGTATGCGCCCCCTTGGATTCTAGTCCCTTCTCCAACCACCACATCTCGACCCACATGGGCTAGACAGCCGATGCTGACATCAGCTCCAATCTGTGAACCAATCCCGATGTGACATGGACCCCAAGCAATCGCACCATCCGCCAGTTCGATTCGCTCCCCCTGAGTCATGTTCTCACTCCAGTCCGAGGTGTTTGAGGATTCGATTTGCGTGTCCTTTCGCCTTGACGCCGTATTTGGCATACGACAGGGTGCCATCGGTTTCAATGACGAATGTTGAACGTGAGATTCCCATGTAGGTGCGACCATAATTCATCTTCTCGCGCCAAGCCCCATACTGTTCGATAATTTCACCATCTGTATCGAGCAGTAGATGGAAATTCAACTGTTGCTTCTCAATGAAGTTCGCGTGAGACTTCTGACTTCCCTTTGAGACACCCAATACGACGACATCATTCCCTGTCAGCGTCGCCATGTTGTCTCTGAAATCACACGCTTGCACGGTACATCCTGGCGTTGAGTCCTTTGGATAGAAATAGAGGACGACTCTCTTCCCTTCTCCGAGGATTGTTTCCAGAGAGATATTTTCTCCATTTGTTTCCTCTGCTGTAAAAAGCGGTGCCTTCTCACCTTCTTCGAGTGTAACCGTGTTGCCCATGTGCGGTCCGAAGGACCGCTTGGCTTCAACGCTTGGCCTCTTGGAGGATGCGTTTCTTTGTGGCCGCCCAACCACAAATTGGACATTGTGCGAGGTCATGATTTCGAGCAGGACAGTGCTCCCTTCCGAAGAAGATAATCTGGAGGTGACGTTTGTTCCAAGTATCCTCGGGCCACAGTGCCTTCAGATCGCGTTCGGTTTGTACAACATTCTTCGCTTCTGACAACCCCCATCGTGCGGCCAGGCGATGGATGTGGGTGTCTACAGGGAACGCTGGGATACCATACAATTGAGCCATGACAACACTCGCCGTCTTGTGTCCAACTCCGGCCAAACTCTCCAGATATTCCCAGTCGGGGCGCATGCCTCCGCCTTCGACGAGTTGTTCCCCCATCCGTTGCAGATTTTTGGCTTTGGTCGGCGCCAAACCAATTTCTCGGATTAATGCTTGAATCGTTTCAACCTCAAGTGTGGCCATCTGCTCCGGAGTGTTGGCTTGTTCAAACAACATCGGCGTGACTTGGTTGACCTTCTTGTCGGTGGTCTGAGCGGATAGCATCACAGCGACAAGGAGTGTATAGGCGCTGGAATGATTTAACGGGACGGGCGTCGTTGGATACAATTCATCTAACAATTCACCAATCTTCAGGGCCTTATCGGCTCTCTTCATGACTCCAGCTCCACATCCTGTTCTCCGCGCAAACCCAGCCACACACCGATGGCGATGCTGCCGAAGAATGGCCCGTAACACGGAATCGCCATCCAACTGGACCAAGTTTCAGGTTGTCCGACAAGTACCCAAGCAATTAGCGAGAGAATCGACCCCGGAATCATGGCGAAGAAACCGAATGCAATCGCTTTACCTAGCCCCATCATTCATCCCTCGTTGCGACCTCAAGAGCCCGTTGTATCTGTAATTCTGCCCACCATAGACCGGCCAATGCGGCGACCGTGATTCCAATCATCAAACCGACGGGTGAATGTTCGGTTCCAGTACCGAACCACAGGAAGAGGAAGAGAAGACCTGCACCGCATAGCAATCCAATGCGCAGAATGAGTGCAACGATGTATGGACGCATATCATCACCAGAGGAGTTGTTCCAAGTCCGCGCCGCTACGGCAGTTGAGGATGTCGGTCTCCTCAAGCCAACCTTTTCTCGCAATCTGGGCTCCGAACCAGACATCTTTCAAGCCCTGTTGACTGTGCGCATCGGGATTGATTGAGATGGGTACTCCTTGCTCTTTTGCATATCGACAGTATCTCCAGTCGAGGTCCAATCGATAGGGGCTGGCGTTGATTTCAACGACTTTCAATTCCCCTTCTGCATTCAACTCCCCCATTCTTCGAAGGACCGCATGGAGATCGACTGCAAACCCATCTCGACCTCCGAGAATTCGTCCAGTGGGGTGTCCAAGAATGGTCATTGAGGGATTTTCAATCGCTTGAATCAGGGCTTCAGTGTTGACATCCTCGTCTCGCTTCATCCAAGTTGGCAACTGGTGTACACTGGCCACAACGTGATCTAGCACACTTCTTTCTTCATCGGTGTAATCCAGACTCCCATCCGGAAGGATGTCACACTCGTTGCCGTGGAATAATCTGAAATCGACCCCTTGATCTGACCATTCCTCATTCAGTGCGCGTATTTCAGTCGCCTGAGCAATCAACTCATCTGGGCTGAGTCCACTGGCAATTTGCAATATCTGACTGTGATCTGCGATTCCTAGGTATTCCCAGCCGAGTTCCTGTGCGGCTTCCGCCATTTGGATGAGACTCGCCGTCCCATCCGAGGCAGTTGTGTGATTGTGAAACGCTCCTTTGAGCATCGTGGGTTCCATCAACATCGGTAGATTCCCTGCCTCAGCCGCTTCCATTTCTCCTGAATCTTCTCGTAACTCAGGAGGGACCCATTGTAGTTCAAGATGAGTATAGATTTCGTTTTCCTTCTCAGCAGGTAGGGAGAATTCAGCCGCTTCAATTCCCTTGAGATCACCGACTGCATCCAGAGGGAACAGTCCGAATTCGTTGAGCCTCATCCCCCGGTCGAGTGCTCGTTGCCGCATGCGTACGTTGTGCTCCTTGGAGCCGGTGAAATAAGCTAGAGTGTAGGCGAATACATGTGGAGGGACGAGGCGAACTTGTGCATCAATCGTCGTGTTGGCTGCCATCTCTTCGTAAGCATCACCGCCCAGTGCCTCCAGAACGCCTCCGTCCAGTCCGGATTCAAGGACATCTTCTGAGAAGAATTCAGTTCCTAGAATGATACTGACCTTGGATGACCCTGCTCCTTTTACATCTGCAATTCCAGGCAGTGAAACAATCTGTTCAGTGACGGTTTCGACATCATCAGGCTGGACTGCAGCGACGATATCGAGGTCTCCAATCGTCTCCTTTCGACGCCGCGTAGCACCAGCCATCTGTGCTCTTTCAACCCCCTTCATTGCTGTGATTCTAGTTTCCAGTGCTTCGCCATAGAGCAGCCCGACATCTAGGCGCCTACGTCCAGAGAATCGCTTGAGCAATTCGATGCCGTCGAGGACCTTCTGCTCGGATTTTTCCCCCATGCGATCCAGTTCTCGGAGTTCCGCATTCTCTCCAGCAACCTTCAGTTGCTCGATAGATTCGATTCCAAGTTCATCATGAAATTGCTTGATTCGTTTGGGCCCCAGTCCAGGGATGGCTAACATCTGAATCAGGCCGGCGGGAACACTGGTATACAATTGCCCAATATCCCCCCATGTTCCTTCGGTCAATGCTTCTGTAATCAATCCAGCAATGCCTTTGCCAATCCCTTTGACCTCGGTCAGTCGACCTTCGCTGGTCACTGTCCACAGGTCTTCCTCCAACCCACCGAGTGTTCGAGATGCGTTCTGGTACGAGCGGACTCGGAAGGGATTCGCTCCCTTCAATTCAAGCAGAACACCGACTTGTTCGAGAACCATGACGACATTTGATTTTGAATGAAAAGGTGGCCCATTTCTTCGTGGCCGAGGCAGGCTCCAACTCGACACCTTGACCATGATTTCCAAGGAACGCGACCCTTCTTGACTCTTGGCACAGGCTGAAGTGCTGCCTCCTCATCGACGCCTCATGGATTCGATTGAAACAGTCAGTCAGGTCCTGTGCGCTTCGACCCTCCTGCTTTGGATTCTTATCGCCACACTATCACGAAATGATGAGGCTGAGAACCGAGCTCAATGGACCATGTTCGCTTTGTCATTGGCAGCTGCAACCTCGCTGATTCTTTTGGACAGTTCAGACGGCAGCATTTGGGGCTCGTCGTATTTACCTAAACCACTGGCTGTTCTGTGTCTCGCTTTCGCCTTCCTCGCTCGCCTCAATATCAAGGGTCGGAGTATCTCTCAAGGCATGAACCCGCATCAGATTATGAAACAGAATCAAGCGGATGGAGAAGAGTAATCATTCTCTTCCGTTGCGCCGCATGACGCATTCTGTACTCTCGGGAATCCCTTGCTCGATGGGATGCTGGTGCCCGCGCCCTCTTCGAATTTCATCAAATCGCGCCTCACTTACACGATCATCCCGTGTTTTCTTGTCCATGTTCCTTTGCCATGCATTCTGGGCTTGGAACCGGCGAACCGTTCCAACAAGTAACCCACTTCCGATGAGAAGAATAATGCCGGCTTGCATTCGATCAAATTTCCATGGCGTATTTGCTGTGAGCCAGATAGCCAAATCATCGAGAAGACCGTTGATGAATGAGATGTCCGGTGGGTCTGTACTTTCGCTGTGACTATTCATTCCCGGCCATTCTTCACCTGTGACTTCGATGGGTAAATCGACACTGTGATTGACCGAACTGTTCGCGCGCGCGAAGATACGTAGTTTTGCCATCGCAACACCTTCGGAGAGTCCGGACAAGGTGACTTGCAATTCGAGAACCTCTCCCGAGTCAATGTCATGATATGCCGCGTCGAATTGATTGGCCAGATGAATATCATCTTTCACATCAATCAATACATGCAAGGCGACTGGCCCCTCATTGCCGATTGTACACGTGAATGTGACGGGCTCACCTAGGTCAATGGTTGCAACAGGTGGATCACATCCGGTCAAGACCACCGGTTCGTGAATGTCAGGCTTGTCAGGATAGGCGTCTGCTCCATCCCAGACCGTGAATTCCTCTGTCGGGTCAGCGTAACCATCCCCATCCCGATCATTTGCGGCCGCCACTGGGACGAGAAGCAATGTGACGAGGACAGCGAACGTGATTCGCCTCAAGCGGGTCACTCCTCGGACTTCAGTTTGTCATCGATGAAGGCGCGCATGTATTCGGGCAACTCTCCATTGACGAAAACGACATCATTGACCTCAACCAATTTCATGAGCGCGTAGTAGATTTGCATTGCCGTCATCGGTGTACTGCTGCAACCGGTGCAGCCCCCTTCCAATCCAATCATGATGATTCCATCAGTGGTATCGATGACATTGACGACCCCATCGTGGGCGTCGAGAACCGCTTGAACGGGTCCGACATTCTCGAGAATGAGTTGTCGGTCAACCTCTCCCATGTCGAGACGGAGGAGTCGGAGGGCTTTCAACCCGTTCCCCCATACGAGGCCCATGACCCGCGTCGTCCTCCTCGACCTCCTCGTCGAGAGGCCGGCTTTTGGTCAGGGTGGAAATGCAGAGATTATGGCGCCTTTCGCACCTGCGGAGTGCCTTCTTTTGACCCCGCAGTTGGTCGATAGAGATACGTATCGTTCCGAGTGGGAAGCCGACGGTATCACCTACCGTCGAATCGAAACACCCGAATCCATCGAGGACCTCAATCCCGACGCAGTCATCTGTAGTGGGTCACGAGCCAATGTGAGCATGTGGGAGCCGTGGATGGATGACGCAGCACAGGTGTTACAACAATCGGTTGCTGCGAACATCCCTGTTCTCGGAATTTGCTTTGGCCATCAACTCTTGTGCAAAACACTTGGTGGTGAGGTCAAGCGCTCGAAGACTCGAACAGATTCCGTCACACCTCTATTTTCAGTCGGCATGGATACTCTATTGTCGCCTATTCGGAAGGGTCTGTTCACGCATCAGGATGAAGTCACCCGCCTCCCACCCGGTGCTCGTCTCATTATTTCGACTCGACATTGCGAGAATGCAGGGATGCGGATTGCCGGTAAACCTGTTTGGGGCGTGCAGTTCCACCCAGAAGCCAGTCGATCGGTCATCGATCAAGCGCATGCTGATGGAGACATGGATGCCTCCGAATTCGCTGCTTTTGAGGAAGATCACGACGGCGAGGAACTTCTGTCAGCCTTCGCGCGTCTCTGTATGCCCTGAATGGCCCTAAAGGGCCATCTGTACCTCCTTGTAAGATTATATGGGGGCCACGGGTCGGCCGGCCAACCAGAGGTGTCAATATGGAAGGAACTGATGTTGGAATGATTGGAATAGGCGCGGGTGTCTTCGGGCTCGTCGTCGCCTTTTTGCTATACAGAAAAGTCGACTCGATTGAGATTAAGAATGAAACTGTTGCGAAGATTACTGGACGAATTCAAGACGGCGCAATGGCCTTCTTGTTCGCTGAGTACAAGATGCTCTCAATGTTCATCGCCGCAGTTGCAGTATTGCTGTTTGTTGGCGGAGAAGAAAATGGTCTCGGCTTCGAGACCATGATTGCATTCATCATTGGTGCACTTTGCAGTGTCGCTGCCGGATTCTCCGGTATGCGTTCAGCAACCAGCGCCAACGGCCGCACAGCTCAGGCCGCCGCAGATGGTGGCCAAGCAGCGGCCCTCACTACCTCCTACAACGGGGGTGCAGTGATGGGTCTCGCAGTTGGCGGCCTCGGTTTGGCCGGCATTTCTCTGATGTACTATTTCACTCAGACTGAATTCTTGTCGGTTGAGAACATCGCTGGATTCGGAATGGGTGCTTCATCCATCGCACTCTTCGCGCGTGTAGGTGGTGGAATCTACACCAAGGCCGCCGATGTCGGAGCAGACCTCGTAGGAAAGGTCGAGGCTGGAATTCCAGAGGATGATCCTCGCAATCCTGGTGTCATCGCTGACAATGTCGGTGACAACGTCGGCGACGTTGCAGGAATGGGTGCTGATATCTTCGAATCCTTCGTGGGCAGCATCATTGCAGCCATGGTCATTGCAGCAGCCAGTGATGGACTCGGTGATGACTACCTGATGATTCCAATCGTACTGGCGATTGTTGGTTACATCGCATCCATCGTCGGCGTCTTTTCGATTACCGCAATGAAGAACA
>JAKUOE010000058.1 GCA_022449845.1 Candidatus Thalassarchaeum sp. | reverse complement strand
GTATCGTTGACGAAATGCTGTGTCTTGACCAGATACCCATCTTCGTGATACCAGTCCATACTGGTTCTGGATTCGCCGACAATCTGTTGCTCCATCAGCATCGTTGGCGTATCGTCTTGATTGACATCTCCGGTGGAGACGTTGACCTCCTCGACGGCCGTCCATGTGCCTTGACGCGCGACATCCTCGTCGACCCGACTGGTTTCGTTCCACAAGGCTCGATTGATTCGCTCTTCGGCGGTGGTCGTGCGCGAGATGGTTTCAGCGAAGTCCCACTCGTCACCGACACTAATCTCGGTGGGCCACAACCCGTTTCGTTCAATGACTTCCTCAGTGATCAATCGGGTCTCGATGTAATTGTCTTCTCCGCCACCGCTGAACCAGGTCTCGAGGAAGACGGTCTCAACCCGCTTCTCAAAGGCGTTGGCTCCGGTTGGAATCCACGCTTCGATTGTGGTTGTGACATTGATGGTCATGGTGTCGTTTTCGTAGTCGGTACTACCATCGGTGAAGTGGACTGTCATATTGAGCGCATGCTCGACCAGACTGACTCGACAGTTTGCGTTCTGTCCACCCAAACTGATGCTCTCACTCGGTTGGATGGTCATTCGCATGGGGACTTCGTCGACAATGCTCAGGCGGTCGAAATCTTCGCTCTCGGCTTCCATCTGTGCTTCGTATTCTGCAAACACGGCTGCCGTCCAACCGTCGTACTCAAACCAGTCTCCAGTGGTGTAACTGGGCTGCGTGATTGTCATGCCAGCCGAGGCCGTCGGAGCGAGCAGGCTGAGGACCATCACAGCGACCAGAAGCCTGCGCATGTCTGCCGACTCCCCCTTGAGTCCTTCAATAGAACCCATTCCCGTGGGACCGTTTGGTTGAATAATCAGAATATTCACCCGTAGGGTGATACCATGTCGCCGGACCGTCATCGAGCCATACTTGCAATAGCAGCGATTGGCCTATTCCTACTACCCATGCTGGCGGCTGCAACACCGGTTCCAATCGGGCCATCTGAAGAGGTTCCATGGTGGGAAGATACGTTGATGGACAAGGACAAGGATGGCATTCAGGACAACATCTGGATTGCGATTGAAGT
Source organism: Candidatus Thalassarchaeum sp. (assembly GCA_022449845.1). Classification (GTDB taxonomy): domain Archaea; phylum Thermoplasmatota; class Poseidoniia; order Poseidoniales; family Thalassarchaeaceae; genus MGIIb-P. The sequence goes on along the minus strand of JAKUOE010000058.1, from coordinate 7,923 downwards.
GTTCCCTGATGAGTTCGTTGACGAAGATGATCGCATCGGCGTCATCGTCGATTTTGATCACCTGCCGACTTCGGAAGATGAGCGACTGTTGACGGACGCCGTCGACTTTGTTCACCAACACACATTCCATTTGATTGACAGCATCGCTGGCACAGTTCCGGTTGAGCGCATCGAGGCTCTCTCTGTTCTGCCCGGTGTGGTCATGGTTGAACTGGATGGAATCATGCAGATCGCCAACTCCGATGTCAAGGATACCCACGGTGTCTGGGATGTCTACGAAGCGACCGGATATGACGGCGCAGGCAGTGTTGTCTCCATCATCGATACAGGGATTGATGGAAAACACGTTGGCCTTGATGATATGGATGATGACAATGCCACCAACGATCCGAAAATCATCGCTTTCTATGATGTTGTCAACAATCCTGGATTGACCAATGGTTCCGAGATTTTCCCTTACGATGACCAAGGACACGGCTCGCACTGCGCGGGCACGACCGCGGGCACGGGCGCGCCCACGTACGAGCACACAGGTGTTGCACCCCAGGCTCAACTGGTCGGTGTCAAGGTACTCGACGCTGGTGGGTCAGGTTCGTTTGCGGGTGCCATGATGGGCATGGAGTGGACGGTTGAGAAGCGCCACGAATTCAACATCCGCGCAGCGAGTATGAGTCTGGGTGGATTTGGCGCCATCGAATTGACGAGTTCCGAAGATGAGAGCGTTGCTCGAATGGCCAACGAGATGGCTCGCGCAGGCATCGCTCTGTTCATCGCTGCTGGAAACAATGGTGTATCGGCACAAATCGGTACGCCCGGTAGTGCGGAAGATGTCATCACAGTGGGTGCGCTTGACAAGGGCGAGGCACCCGGAATTGCCGTCTACTCAAGCCAAGGTCCAACCGAAGAGGGTCGAATCAAGCCCAACATCGCTTTCGTGGGTTCTAGCGTGATGTCGGTCGAGTCCAATTCAGGTACAGGTTACACCAGCATGTCCGGCACCAGCATGGCCACACCAGGCGCCGCTGGAGTGGCCGCTCTGATGTATCAGGCAAACCCCGAACTTTCACCCTTCGATGTCCGCAATATCATGCAGGAAACCTCCGATTACAGACCGTGTCATCACAAGGGTGTCAACGAGCCTTGTGCTGAGGATCTAACCGTCAAACCTCGCCAAAACAACGTGTATGGACATGGCGAAGTTCGAGCTCACCCAGCGGTCATGGAAGCGGCCAACCAAGTGTATGGATTCACGGACACGGTCGCGGTGAATCTCTCGACCTCAATTATGGGTGACAACAAGGTCCACGTTGGCCAAGGAGAATCGGTGACCTTCACCATCGACGGTGCGGCTGAAAAGATTCAGTGGCGCACTTGGGATATGCGCGATGAGTGGATGGATTTGAACGAATACGAACCGGGCTCATCCTCGTTTGAAATCGAGCATGACATGTTTGTCGATCGCCTCCAGTATTTGCCGGGCAACACCATTGAAGGCAATCAGACCTTGATGGTCCGTGCGCTTCAGGGAACAAATTCCAGCGCCAATGTTGTGACTCACTTGCACATCATGGGCAGTGAGAAAGCGTCCGTGATAGAGGACACTGAATTGCTCAGCATGGCCATGATTGTGGGTGGCCTCTCATTCCTGCTATTCATCTCAATCGCTGCCGCGATTGTACTTTTCTTGCAACTGCGGGATGCGCGCCAAGACTCCCTGTTTGTAATCGGGGCACCTGATGCCGAATTAGAGGGCTGACGATGACTCCTCTCGGCCAGATTTTTCTGGCCGCAATACTGGCAGGTATCGTCGCCATTGCTGTCACCGTCGCCATCGAGAAATTCGGTGGGTTGATTGGCGGAATCCTCGGTACAATTCCAACGACAATTGTCCCTGCAGCCGCCTTCATGTGGCTGGCAGAACCAACCGATGCTGCCTTCCAACCTGCGATGGGCATGGTCCCCGTCGGTATGCTGCTGAATGCCATCTTCCTGTGGTTGTGGCGCGCGGTTCCTCCTCGGATTCCTGAGTGGACATTCGGCAAGCGATTGACGACCATCACCAGCCTCAATCTGAGTGTGTGGTTTGCGGGTGCCGCCGTCTCTGTGTCTCTGTTCTCCGAACAAGCCTCGATGACTGTCGGCCTGGGTGCATTGCTCATTGGCCTGGTTTTGGGTTTGTGGATTACACTCGAACATCGGCCGGCACCTCGGGGCGAAAACCGCGTCGGCCCGATGACATTGGCGATGCGTGGAGTGGCGGCTGCAACGGCAATTGGCGTGGCCGTTTGGCTCTCCCAACAGGGTTCTCCTTTGTTGGCGGGAATCGCCTCTGTGTTCCCGGCGATTTTCCTGACCAGCATGGTCGCACTCTGGATCGCTCAGGGCGAAGATGTACCCAGCGGGGCGGTTGGTCCCATGATGCTCGGTGCGATGTCCGTGAGTTTCTACGCATTGCTGGCCACCTACACTCTGCCGCAGTTTGGCGTCATCGCTGCCTCCGTCATCACTTGGTTTGCCTCAATTTCAGCAATCTCTGTTCCATCCGCCCTTTGGTTGCGGTTTCGTGGGAACCGTCGGGTTGAAGCCGAGAACCCGGCCCCATAGGGCCGGGGGAGCACCGTGAGAAAGGTCCAGTTCGCACTGTTTCTTTCGCTCTTGATGCTGTGCTCCACTCTCTCAGGATGTTTTGGTGAAGAGGAGAAGCCTGCACCCCCTGAACCCTCTCCGTTCGATTTTGATCGAGACATCCCAGAGACGACTTGGTACCACTACGCCGGAGCTGTGGATGCACTGAACTCATCCGCGGTTGCAGCGGCGAACATCACTGTCAACCTGACCGGTGACAATGCCCCCTTCTGGACCGCTGGTTCCTACTACGGCATCGGGATGAGTACGTTTGAGCCGACCATCGGCATCACCTCCGATGACAATCTGTACATGACCAGTTGGGGCAACGGCCCACTCGGGTCCACTGCAATCGTCCAGTGCTCCGGTTTGATTGAGATGAGCAACCTCTCGGATTATTCCTGTGTGGATACTTACGACCCGCTTCTACCGGTTCCCAATAGCAACGATCCATATGTCTACGTCGACAAGTGGACCGACCGCATCATGAAGTTCGACATGCATGCACTTCTGGGCATGACCGTTGAATGGTCGGACAACGAAGGCGCCTCATGGTCGCCTCCGACTCCAGCCACCTCGTATTCAGTTCAGGACCACCAGACCATTGGCTCGGCCCCCTATCCTGCTCCATTACATGCGACCCCCTGGGTGTTCTGCATTAACGGCAACTCGGAGGCTCCACTCTGCTGCACCAGTTTTGCTGGCGGTAACTCCTGGAGCCCCGAGGTACCGGGTGCACCACTCGGTTGCAATAGTGGAGGGTTGAGTGCTCACATCGAAGGTGGAGAGAATGGCAATTTCTACCGTGGAAACGTCGGATGCAGTGGTAGCGGTTACTCGATTTATCGAAGCACAAATGGTGGATTCATTTGGACCGAACACCCACTACCTACTGAAGAATCTGGAACCGCGGACACTTGGAACTTCGAAGAGGCACAGGTCTCCGTGGATGACGAAAATAATGTCCACGCGATGTGGATGGGTGCGGACAACATGCCCTACTATGCCTACTCTCTGGATGAAGGCGATTCGTGGAGTGACGCGATGATGATTGCACCCCCGACTGATTTGGTGGGGACTGGCTTCCCCGTCGTGACTTCTGGAGGCGGAGGGCGTGTCGCTTTCGGCTATGTTGGTGACACAGGCAATGACACGTGGAACGGATATCTCACAGTCGTGACGGATGCATTTGGTGACGCTCCCCTATTCACTACAGTTCAACTCAACGCGCCGGGTGACCCGCTCGATACAGAAGCCGGATGTGGATACAACCGGTGTGGTGGCCTCGGCGATTTCCTAGACATGGCTGTGGATCAGCATGGACGGGTTTGGTTTGGGCTATCGCACAATTTACAGGACATCGGGATTTTCGCGACAATTACAGAAGGGCCGGCCCTGCGGGGCAATGTGGCTGAATTGACCCCCATTCCCACGGGTGGCCCTGAGACACTTTGAGGTGAGAAAATGGGTGAACATGATCGAGTGGTTCGCGACAATGTCCATCGAGACATCGTGTTGACCGATGACATGAGTCGTCTGGTCGATACTCGAACCTTCCAGCGACTGCGCGACATCCAGCAGTGGGCCCCCTGTCACTATGTGTTCCCAACCGCGACCCACACACGCTTTCTTCACAGTCTCGGCGCTCAGCATCTCGCCGGGGTTCTGCTCGACCATCTCGAGACGGTCAACCCCGGCCGTATCAGTCCTGAGGATGCCCGTCTTGTTCGCTATGCTGCGCTCTTGCATGACATCGGCCATCCACCGTTCAGCCATGCACTTGAGAATGACCGCGTGTATGCGACATACAAGCACCACGAGAAATGGGGTCGATTGATTTTGGAGGACCATGAAAACGATTTGCGTCGCGTCCTGATTGAACTGATTGGCGAGGATGGTTTGGCACGATTGTTCTCGATTCTCGATGGTACCTGCGATTTGCCGGTATTGCATGACATCGTCAGCAGCCAGTTGGATGTCGACCGCCTCGACTACTTGATGCGCGATCAAATCAACACTGGAGCCAAGATTGGGACCTTCGATGTTTTCCGGATTTTCCGCTCATTGCGGATTGATGATGACGGACACATGACTGTGACCCGTGGTGGTGTGGCTGAAGTTGAATCCTATCTCATGATGAGATACCACATGTATCACAACGTCTACTTCCACAAACTGAACATGCTGACCACTGCCTATGTTATCCGCGCCCTCGTGCGCGCGAGGGAGTTGGTCCAGGCTGGTGAACTGACTGTGAGCCGCCGAATGGAACGCATGCTCACCGATGAGAATCTCTCGGTGAAGGATTATCTCGCCCTCTCAGACAGTCTGATTCATGCTGAACTGTCCGCCTTCGCCACGCATCACGACCCCACACTGTCGAAGTGGGCCAGTCTGCTTGCGAGTCGTTCTGGAATGCACAAGCGCTTGCGCGTACGCAACCTCACCGAGGTTGCATTCTGGGGTGCAAAGAGCAGCATAGAGCAACTTCTTGCCGATGCTGGCCACGACCCTGAACAGGATCTCATCATCACCCGCGTGAGGAAGGAAGGTTACCGACCTTACAGCGGCGGCATTCGCGTCGAAGATGGCCGTGATATCAGCGAGGTCAGTCCGATGGTCGCGAGTATCACTGCACCTCTGAACGACATCATGGTGTTCGTTCCCAAAGATTGTCGAGAAGGTGCCGAGGCCGCCATGAATGCAGCCATGGCCGGCGAGTGAAGGCTGAAGTGCTAGCGCGTTCACGCGACCTTACAGGACCCCTAGCTTAGTCTGGTCAGAGCGCCTGGCTCATAACCAGGTGGTCACTGGTTCAAATCCGGTGGGGTCCACCACTACATACACGAACCCTCATGAACAAGGGAGGACTACCGAAGGTCTGATGTCAATGTCAAGGCGACCACTTCTCCTCGCCGCGATTCTCATCCTTAGTTCATTGACGATTGCGCCTGTTTCTGCGCAAGACAGTCCCTTACCCGGCATCGAAATCACCTGTATGAACGAAGAGAACCCACTATTTTTGGAACCGAATTCGAATGGTGCCCAAGCAACGGCTACTTGCACGATTGAGAACCCTTCCTCGTTCAATGAGGACATTGAAATCGATTATGATGGCGATGGGCTCACGATGGTTGGTCCCGAGTCAATGTCATTGGAGGCCGGTGCCGAGGAAACCATCCAAATCATGGTTTCCAGCAATTCCTTGGCCTCGACAGTCTACAACATGACCGTGTCTGTTCAAGTGACATCTGTCCAAGGTCAAGATTGGCTTCAATTTCTCGAGATGTTCCTTCCTTCAGATGAAACCAATATCGTCGCCCAAGTGGCTGAGTTCGTTGACTTGAGTGCCTCACTTCAACCAAATAGCCTGCTTTTGTCTTCTGATCTCATGCAAGATATGTCCGTCTCCCTCATGATTTCCAATGATGGCAATGTCGATGACAACATCGACGTGAGCATCCAAGACCTCCCTCTCTTGGATGAACGTAACATCGGTTGGAACATCACGAATTCGGGACAGGGCAGCACCATCGATTCATCTGGTGGTTCAGCGACTTACACACTGCGATTTACCCCCAATCCAGCCATGGCCGATGAATCATTCTCGATTACCATCCGGGTGAAATCCGAATTCTCAAATTCCGATTCTGTTTATCTCACATTGACCATTAACACGACGGCACCCGAGGAAAGTCTCCTCGATCTCACGGCGATGAACATCCCAGTATGGGCCTACATCGCAGCGGGGACTCTGGCCTTCCTGCTGGTCTTTGCCATCATCCTCAGCATCACCAAACGTGTCAAATCCGCATCACAAGGATACCTTGACCAGATGGACGACGACGATGATGAGGACTTTGAACTCCCTGACCTCAGAGAAACAATATCTGCGGCAATGAATGATGATGATGACCTCGACGACTTTGAATTCGATGATTTCTGATTGCCCTTGCTTCGGGTTTGCTGGTTTTGTCCTTCACCCGCGAATGCTTATTTACGTCGGATGAGCAGGGCACCATAGGTGAACCCGTGAAATCTGTTTTTCGAATGACCTTGCTGATTGCAATCTATGTGCTGAGCACTTGGGCTGGCACAGTTGACAACGCCGAAGCTCAGGTGAACCCTGACATCAGTTTGACCTGTTCACCCACCGCCATCGAAATCGATGTGGCTCCCGGTGACACTCGAATTGGTACCACGTACTGTGACGCCAGCAACCCAACGCTCTACGTTGAGAAGGTCAACATCCAGATTACCGCTGCGGGACTCACCTATTCCGCTCCTGGTTCCATCACTGTTGCTGCTGGTGACACCACCACCTTCGAAGTGGTTGTTCGCGGCGAGGATCAGATGACTGAGGGTAGCCGACAGGTCACCGTCTCCGCTCGAGTTGACCAGGCCAACGGTGCACCTTGTCCAACCTGCACATCACAGACAACCAGCCTACTGGTCGTCGTCAAGCAGTTCCCAATGCTGCGTGTACAGGCAGACGAGCCTTTCAAGCAGTTGCGACCCAAGGTTGACTACATCTTTGAGTTCAAGATTTACAACGATGGTAACAACCGTGATCAGTTCATCATCGCAGTCAACAACCGCGATGAACTCGCCGATGCTGGCTTCCAGATTTCTCTCCCTGAGGTGAACACTTGGATTGAGTCGAAGGCTCCACCACAAAAGATGCGCGTCATGATGCGAACTCCGAAGAAGCAGGGCTGGTCAGACCACTACTACCAGTTGGACTTCAGAGCCACATCTGAGCACTCAATCCGCAGTGGTGGCGTTGAGATGTATCAGACCCAGATGATCACCCTCTACATCCGAGGTGTCTACTTACCCGGCTTCCAGCTCATTCCGAGTCTGATGATGCTCGGCTTCGCAGCCGCCTTTGTGGCCAACAGACGTAACGAGGATTTCACCGAAGCGACGGCTGATGTCCCCAGTCCACCGTTTGAACCGTTATTCTGACGGGTATATCCAGCCCAAGCCCACATAGTGGGCTTTATGGTCAATAGAGCCAACGGTTTGATAACCCCGAGCCCGAGGAACAAGTCGGAGAGGTGACCCCAATGTCAGGCGGACTACTGGAGAAAGCCAAGCAAGTTACTGGAGTAGACGACGTCGACGTCGATGCCGCAGCCGAGGCCATCATCGATCTCGAGCCTTCACCATCCACTTCGTCAGGGCGCCTTGCTGGGATGGCCTCTGGAGGCAGAATGTTGTACATGGGTGGCGGCCTTTTCCTCCTCTCTATAATGCTCCTTTTCTCGATGAAATGTCTCGACACTATCCCTTTGG
>JAKUOE010000057.1:4324-9049 GCA_022449845.1 Candidatus Thalassarchaeum sp. | reverse complement strand
TGGAATTCCCCAGAGACCGGAAGTCGAGGCATTCAGAACTCTATGGCGTGAATCGGGAGACCCAGAAAAGTGCCTGGAAATCGTTCCTCAACATCTAGGGTTTGAGCGAGATATGTTGAAACATCTGGCTCGAAAACCCGATGATTGGGTCGGGTCGTTTCGGAAATTGCCCAACAACCTTCAATTGATGATGGTGCACAGTCTTCAGTCAGAGGTTTTCAATCGGATTATCGCTGCGCGATTAGAAGCAGGATTGACACTGTCGGAACCGATTGAGGGCGATATCGTGGGACTGATTCAGGACAATGGCAAGATTGACATGGCGAAACTGGTTGAAGTTGAAGGAGATATTCTACCAAGAATCGCACGCAATTGTCGACTGGGGAGATTGGCAGTAACAGCTGCACTTCCTGGAGGTGAAAGTCACTTCTCTGATTCCCAGCCCGGACAGATTGAGAAGGATGTCATTTCGGAAATGGGACTTGAAGAAGAAGATTGGCAAGTCCGTGGAATCCCGCGCCTCACATCAAAGGGAAGTCGTAGAGCAATGACTGTAACATTCAATGATTTCAGTGTCGAAGAAGCAGGGGACATCGAAGCGGAACGACTCAGTGAACGTTTCTCAGAAGGACCCAGAGAAGAAGAAATGTGGCATCCTGATGGATGTAGCCTTCGGCTGAGATTTTCTCTACCCAGTGGAACATATGCGACGGTACTGATGCGAGAATTCATGCGTGCCCCATTGACGCAATATTAGCGTTCAGAGACGACCGATTTCAAGAACTTCGACTTCACCAACGCCATCGATTTCACGGATTGCATCTTCGAATGCATCGACTGTTCCATCACCTTCTTGGATCACACAGTGGGCTTCGACGAATTTGAGGCCGAAAGCAAGTGGCTTGGTTTCAACGAGTTGAACGACGCCGACATCACTGACCATGCCGTCCATCGCCTCAGCGATAATGTCTGCCTTTGCATTCTCAACGTCTGGGTCGCACATAATCTTGTACTTCACGGCAACTTCTCCCATGGATAATCCTCCTTCAGGGGCCTTCAAACTTGCAATCTTGATTCTCACAGATGTATGTGACAGCCTGATTACGGCAGCGTTCGGAACGTCCGATTGGTTCACCGCAACTCGGGCAAGGGAATGAGGTACTCTTGGCGTCCGTCAATGGTACGCCTGATGCGGAGCATTTGGATGCGCGCTTCTGCATATAGGTCCCTCAGCGAGCCGGCCACCGACTCCTCCTTAATATGGTTGACCGAAGGTCAATGAATGCAACTTCAGGCTTCTAGGATAGTCAAGTTCCCCGTGCGTCCCGTTGATACGACCTTCTGTCCGTGGCTGTAGCGGCACCAGCCGCCTTGAATTGAGATGATGTCGCCCGTTCGAACACGATCGACTTGATCACCCCACAGAACGAGGCCAATGAGGCCTGTTTCATCACGACCACAGGCAGCTGCAATCGATCCCGTCCATCCTTTGGACATGACTGTGCGCCGTGGATAACGGCGTAGTACGAGAAGTTCTAGGCGACCTACGGGCCTACCTGCAACCAAATCCTCGACACGGGTTCTAGGCTTGATTTTCGCTTTGTGTTTGCAATTACATACGGCAACTTGCCGAAGGATACTGGCTCGAACATGGGCTTGATTTCTATTCACTGGCTGGCTTTCATTTGCGATTATACTGACGGACATTGTTTCAACTCCTAGCAACCGACATGGGTGCGTTCGGTCCACCATCATTTCGATGAGGGGTAAGTGAAAGTGAATGTGCTATTCTTTCTTGGAAACCCGCCTGAATCCGCTCTTCACGTCCGTCTCAGGTTCAGAATCATTCAACTGAATGATGCCTTCAGATTCTAGATGTCGATCCAATTCTTGGGCTACAGTCGTGCCTCGAGAACCCTTCTTGGGCTTCGGATATTTGTGTTTGCAAACGAGATAGACTTCAGAAGAGGAATTGCGGGAAGCATCAGGTGAAAACCGCTGTACGCGTGAGAAACGCTGTTTTGCAGCATTGACGACGCCTTCAATCCCAGTCCCCTGAAAGATCTTGGTCACGAAGGAACCGCCCGGGGCAAGCAATGGGAGAGTGAAGTCGAATACCATGGCGGCCAATTCCAGAGAGATGGCTTGATCGCGGTCATACTGTCCTGTCAATTTGGGTGAAATGTCAGAAACAATGGTGTTGAACAGGCGAGTCTCGCCTTCTTTCAACTCCGGGAGTGAGTTGTCATCGACGGTGCGACCTTCCTGCAAAAGTTCGAGAATCAAGGAATGAGACGATTCATCCGAAACGTCACCGGTGACGAAGTGTGCACCTTCGACAGGAGAACTGGTGAGCAGGTCGATGCCGATGACCAAACCGTTTGGACCGGTTTCCTCTACAGAGACTTGTGTCCAACCCCCTGGGTGACATCCTACATCCAAGATGAGGTCACCTTCACGAATGAGCATAAATTTCTCCTGAATCTGTTTGAGTTTGAATGCAGAGCGCGCACGATAGCCCTTGGAACGTGCTTGGCGGCGCCAGGTGTCTCGCTGATGCCCTTGGAACCAGCGCTTGCTCATTGTACACCCTCAGCGCGGGGGCCGAGCCCGAGATATGTAAATGAGACCCGACTCGGGCGCTCAGGATATGCGGAAGGCGATTGCTCTCGCCCTCATCACGCTCTTTCTATTCCCACTCGTAGGAGCGGATACTCGAGCGCCTGATGAGTCTAGGGAAGTTAGAGGTGGACATGCAATCCTGCTTGAGCAGTACACCGCGACTTGGTGTGATACATGTGCGACCACCGACCCATGGGTCTCTGAATTCGCAGAAGATCATAGTGGACGGGTCTATCGTGTCGCACTGCATCCGAATGACCACGACCCATTCGGAAGCCCACTGACGAACCAGCGCCTCGCATTGAAGCAAGCGGATCACCAACTTTCCCTGCCCACATTCTGGTTCGATGGAGAGGGTGAGCTTCAAGGGCAAGTATCGCAATCACTACTCCAAAATGGATTGCGGGCGGCTGAGGCTGAACGAGATGACTGGATTGGAATGCGCATGTGGTGGGACACTTGGGAGAATCAGCCACATGATGATGTTCAACAACTCGCAATCCATATCGAAGAAAATCTACCGGAGAATGCTTCAATCACAGTGTTCAGATTAGAATCTCTAGAAATGACCAGTGAAATCGCCTACAATGGCATCGATGTTCATCATGATGTAGCCACACAAATGATTACCTTCGATCGAGAGGGGGTTGTTTTGGATTCATTCGAAGGTGACTATGGATGGACTGTGGCCAACGGTAATCTGTACAGCGAAGGCGGCATCCCTGTGTTCATTTTGGAAACACATGGTGAATTGGATGGATTTGTGACGGTTATCGAAGAAAATGGAGAGGTTCGGAGCGTAATCGGTATCTCAAATGAGAGTATGCTCCGAAATCCGGAAATTGACAGTCAATTTGCCCTGATTATGCTCCTAGGCGCGCTAGTGGCTTCTGTGCTACTCGTTCGCGAAGGGAGAATCCAATGAAGTCGTCCTATATCATACCCTCGTCTTTCTGTTCAAACGATGTGCTGCGAAGCCTTCATAGTCCCTCAGTGCAAATATTACACTGATGGCGTACATCCCCGAAGAAAGAGAAGAAGAGCGCCTAGGGGGCGTTCAAGCAGATCGTGAATGGCTCGTTGAATATATCATCGAGCTCCCGGACGAGAATCCGATCCGAATGGTGACCATTCTACGTGGCGGGCAAATGTCAGATGTCCAGGGCCGATTGTATGATGTTCTGCGTGCGCAATATGCATCTGAGGCCCGCTTGGATGTGACGGTTGTGCGCATGGAACCTGTGGACATGCGAACCGATGTCGCACTCTTCGAAATCGGGGGCACTTACCAGCCCTGATTACTTCTTGCGTGCCTTCGCCAATAATTCGGCCTTCGAGAGTTGAGGTTTGACGTCCCATTCACCCGAGTCGCGCAACTTGCGAATCTGGAATAGCAAGTACATTGTCGCGATGAGGGCGATGTGTACGCTGGTACAGTAGGGGCAAATGTGTGGGGCTCCTTCAACGAGGAACAATTCAGCGATGACAAGGAATGCAATTCCTGGAATGCTGGGTAGACTTAGCCACCATGCATAATCGACGTAGGACTTGGCCCAGTCCGCCTTCATTTCCATGTATATCGCGAGTGTGAGCCAACCGAGTGCAGAGAAGGCCAAGATGCCGACGACACCCCAGGGGATTCCGAACAAGGTCGAATAAATTGGATCACCGATTACAGAGCTACATTGCACAACACCCTCTGCGGCACAGAGGGTAGAGTCACCAGTCACCAGTTGGTTGTGAATCATCCACGTCCATGCGCTCGCGGCCAATCCACCCATCTCGATGACGAACAAACCGAGGAGGCGACGCCGCATGGGACTCATTTCGTCCAGTTGTGAAATCTTCGTGTTACTCGCGATGACACCGCCGATAGCCATGACAGCAAGGAAGAACGAAAGGGGACCATACTCCATCGATGCGCTCAATCAAGCACCCCCTAGGTGATGCTGGAGTGCTTGAGCAGGTTCACGCAATGGATCAAATTCGCTCGTGTGCATGGCGCTGTTCCAAACCACTGTTCCATCCGGTGACAGAAGTAGATGGAAGGGTACGCCGGGTGGATTGTAATCCTTGAATGCACGCTTGTTGAGGTCATCGATA
>JAKUOE010000057.1:0-4314 GCA_022449845.1 Candidatus Thalassarchaeum sp. | reverse complement strand
TACGGCGATGGGTGGGCAGTATCGCCGGGTCGATCTTGGCAATTCCGTTCGTCTTTGTAGCATCCCTCGTAGTCAGATTTCTCTTGGAAGGCAACCGTCTCTGCTCGACTGTGGTCAGAATTCAGCATGCCGACTGAGAGGGTGAAGAATAGGGCAGCTCCATTGGCACCCCAGTTGTTGTAATTAGCCGTCATGTCTGCTGCATCGTCCCAGCAGTGTGGACAATCTGTGTCCATGAACTGTAAGAAGATGTATTGACCAGGTTGGCCTTCTTCCCATGAGTGATTGAAGTAATCATAGAGGCGGAATTCACTCCAACTTCCTGAGGAATGGGCATCTCCGATGATATCGGGGGCCAACTGGCCTTCCTTGACGCCGACACTCGGTGGAGGGGCCAAGGTCCAGACGATGATGAGTACGACGGTCATAATGGCTGAAATTGCGAAGAAGGCAGCCACTCGGGCATCGCCATCTTCGTCATGGACGAGTGAGTTTGCGTTTCGGAATCTGTGCTGCATTACAATCCAATCTCCTGTATGAGGGTCGAGGCCGTGTGGCGGATGGCGGCTTCTGAGTTGAAATTTGTCTCAAAGCCGGTGGCGATGAGGGCAGAGGGATCGAGCATGGTCTTGGGCACATCGCCGGCCCAGCCACGATCTCCACCGGTATATTCGATGCTGACGTTCTGGAATCCAGTCTCCTCAACAACAATCTCAGCAATTCGTCGCACACTACAGGTATCATCCGTCCCCAGATTGAAGCAGTTGACCGCTTCATCGGTGGTTTCGGTGAGGTGGACCATCGCGTGCGCGCAATCAATGACTTCCATGTACGACTTCTCCTGTCGTCCATTGCCGAGCACTTCGAGGCGAGAAGGGTCGGCCTTCAACTTGTGAATGAAATCGAAGATGACGCCGTGGGTCCCACGGGCTCCGACGATGTTGGCGAAGCGGAACAACCAGGCTTTGAGGCCAAATGTCCCAACCCAACTGGTGATGAGCGCTTCAGAGCCCAATTTGCTCGCACCATACAGACTGATTGGGAACAATGGACCGTATGATTCGGGGGTCGGCATTTCGGATGCCTCTCCATAGACCACGCTACTGCTCGAGAATGCGATGTTCTTCACGCCTGCGCATCGCATGGCTTCGAGAACATTGTAAGTGGCGACTGTGCCCTGCTTGAGATCGGTGTCTGTGACCTGTGTCCCCAGGCGAATGTCGGGGTTGGCTGCCAAGTGGAAAACGAGGTCGATTCCGTTCATAGCGGCCTTGACTGCATCTAAATCCAGAAGGTCGCCATCGATGAAGCGAATGGAGTCGCCGTGGTGTGCGATAAATTCCGCGCGCCCACTACTCATGTTATCGAAGACTGTAACCGCGTCTCCTCGGGCAACCAAGCGGTCAACAAGGTGCGAACCGATGAAGCCGGCACCCCCGGTCACGAGTACATTCATCGCTCGCGCGACAGGGGAGTCGTTCTTCAATGCCACGTTCACAAGAATTATTGATTTTCAATCACTTTCCCTCCGCGTAGCGGAGTGAATCAGTTTCAATTCAATTGACCGCTCAGCGAAATTGCTGTGGTCTTCCGCGCTTCAGCCCCTTATCTGTCCTCGATACCGAGGGCTGGAGTTGAAAAATATGGCAACAAATGATAATGAAAAAAGCACGCAAACAAATGAAAATGAAGATGAGGGGATTCCGAATCTCCTCGTCGGATATGTCCGAAGGAGTAACGCGGGTGGAGCAATTAAGGTCTCCATCAACACCAATGCATTCGGAGATTGTGAGACTTACACAACCTCTGATGGACAGATCTACGCTCAGCTGTTGATTAGCCTGAGCGCACTGCGAAAGGTCATCGACGGTGAACGCGCCGTTACAACCGTCAGTCAATTGATCTTTGAATAAAGGAAAACGGCCGGGGGCCAGCCCCCCGGCCAAATCCCTTATCGCCCGAAGGGCGAGAATCTGAGGGAAGTGTTGAAATGCGTTCCGAGGGGCCCGACATTCATGCAAGCAGTGCCTGAAGGTGCCGCAGAACCCATCGTTTGGGATGGTCCAATCCTCGCCGCAATGCCGGTGTTTAACGAGGAGGAAACCATCGGCAGTGTCGTTCTTTCGTGCAAATCTCATGTTGATGAGGTGCTGTGTGTGGACGATGGTTCATCAGATGCATCTTCGAGGATTGCCCAGGCTCTCGGCGCCACAGTTCACCACCATCGGGCGAATCGTGGATATGGTGGTGCTCTCAAGACGATTTTCGATACGGCTGAGACCCGCAGGGCACGTGCTCTTGTCATTCTCGACAGTGATGGGCAACATGATGCAAGCGATATCCCCACCCTTCTCAAACCCATTTTGTCCGGGGAAGCGGATGTGGTCATCGGATCAAGATTCGTCGATGGAGGCGGAGCGGAGAGTATGCCGACATACCGTGCATTGGGAATCAAGGTAATCACTGCAGCTTCCAATCTATCCAGTGACTTGAACGTCAAGGATACACAAAGTGGATTTCGGGCATTTGGACCCCGTGCACTGGAGCGACTCAACTTCGACCATGATGGGATGGAGTCCTGTCTAGAAATTTTGAATGCCTGTAACGATTTGCAATTGAAGGTCGTTGAAGTGCCGACAAAGATTCGTTATGACGTGCCCAAAGGGAGTCGATACACAGCAATTTCTCACGGGTTCACCGTACTGAGTTTTGCACTAATTTCTCTCTCCCAAAAGAAGCCACTACTGTTCTTCGGTGTCCCGGGAATCTCATTGCTCGCCACCGGTGCCGCCATCGGAATGCGGGCACTCAACGAGGTTGAAGGGTTGACTGATGGTACGGTCTCACTCTCAGTTGGACCCGGTCTCACCGCGGCGTGGATTGGGATGCTAGGGGCTTCTCTCTGCTTTGCTGCAATGGTTCTGCACGGGGCGCGACGACTGATGCGAAGACTATTGATTGAAGAATTCGGTCTCGACTGAATCACCCGTAAGAGGTCCCTAAGGGACCTCTATCACCCGTGTCATTCAATATCCTTCTGTGATTCGACCGCACGATGAGTGCGGCAGAGGAGGCGGTTGATGCGACGCCTTCATCGGGGGATGTTTCGATGCTCACCCGTGTCAGAGAAATGTGGGCCGCAACTTCAGATCGGATGGATGGGGTCGGAGAAGTCTTCCACGATGCGGTGGAGAAACCGATACGAGGGTTCTATGGGGCGCTCCACAAATCCCCTGGTGCAGTCATTGTCATCCTGATGTTGGTGACACTCTTCATTGGACAGCACTCAGTCAAGTTCCAACACCAGATTAACGGGGATGTCGAAATCTATCTGCCTGACGGCGCGGAATCCAAGGATTTACTCCTTGAGGTTCGGGAAGGTTGGTCGACCGACATTGTCATGCTCTACATCCACACCGAGAATGCCATCGATGGCCAATCCAGAGGAACCTGTGAGGAAATCGACCAATGTGAACACAATATCACCAGTGTCAACGTACTCAAACAGCTCTCATATCTGGAAGGTGATGACGAGAGCGGTCAAGGAAACTACGACAGAGGTCTAGACTGGAACAAGGAAGATCGAGGTCGCGATGATGGGGTAGTCTGGATTCTCTCACCGGCTCAAATAATCAAGGAAGCGAACAGCAGTCGGGCTCGATTCACATGCGCCATGGAAGAACATGGAATCGCTGGATTCAATCTTGAGAACTGTCCTCTATCAAGCACCAATTCGAACGAAGGTTACAGCATCCCCGATGACCAGGATGCGGTCAACTCGATGGTTGAAAATGCGGGCAATTTGATGAATTCATTCGTTCGAGATACGAATTCGGACGGGATTTGGGATACGGCTGTCGTCGTCATGGGAATCCGCTTTGAAATGGAAGGGACGCAAATTGATCCGCGGGATGACCCCAAGGAGGAGGATGCATTTCTCAAGGATCATCGGGCGTTCATCGATTACACGAAACGGCTAATTTACGAAAAATCCGACCCTTCAAAATGTGAACTGTGTCGGGTGGAATACGATGAGAAACTCTCCTCAATGTGGTATGAGGATGAGGATACGGGTGAACAGGAATGGAGGACGCCGATTTCGAATGAAGGAAAGAGGCGTGCGATTACTGTCACCGGATTGACGCCAGTTTTACACGACGTGTCTGAAGCGGTGTACGAACAACTCGAATGGATGTTGCCGTGGTCACTCGCATTTGTTGCGGTCACAATGATGATTCTGCATCGTAATCCAAAAGTTCTGATCATCTGTGGTACCCCCCTCGTGATGCGTCTTGCCGTGACCGTTGGGAGTAC
>JAKUOE010000056.1 GCA_022449845.1 Candidatus Thalassarchaeum sp. | reverse complement strand
ATCGGAGATGATTTGCCCACTATCCAAGCGAACAACTCTCGTCGCAAATCTCGCCAAGGATTCGTCGTGAGTGACCATGACGGTGGTGATTTTCTCAGCCTCGCAAGCACTGACCAAGACCTCCATGACTTTCGAGGAAGTCGCGGAATCCAAATTCCCAGTCAATTCATCTCCAAGGAGGAGATTGGGACTCTTGGCAATGCTTCGGGCAATCGCAACCCTCTGTTGCTGGCCCCCGCTACTCTAAGCAGGGACACGATTGACTTCAGCCTCAAGTCCAACAAGGGCGAGCAACTCCCGAGCTCGTGCCTCATCCCGTCCATCAGACAATTCCTGAATGAGGAGGATGTTCTCAAGTACAGTCAAGTCCTGAAGGAGATTGAAGAATTGGAACACATATCCTATGTTCTCGCGGCGGAACGTCGTCATCTTCTCTGCATGTCCACTGGGAACTTCTTGGCCATTGAAGTCATAGTCGCCTTCGGTCGGATTGTCGAGTGCAGCCAGGCAATTCAACAGCGTCGTCTTCCCTGAACCCGATGGACCGAGCAAGAGAATCCGCTCGCCTTCCTCTATCTTCAGATCGATTCCATCGAGTGCCCTGACGGTGCCTGAGGCCATTTCGTAGTGTCGTTTGAGACCAGTGATGTTCACCAATGTCATGTTATCACGAGCCGCCCTAATATCGGGGAGATATAGGGATTTCACCCTGCGTAGCAGGGTGAACCTGAATCAGGCTTCACTCTCAGGTGTGCCGCCGAAGAACTGGATGGTCTCCTTGAACAGCGCTTCTCGGCGACGTTTCTTGCTCGTCCTCAGATGGAAGACAGCGAAGGCAATCACGAGGGCAATCAGCCAAGGAATCAATGCCTCAGCATGGTATCTCTCCATCACTTCGATGATCCCACGAGCGGTATAGGCCCAAGTCACAGAGGCCGCGAAGCCACCGATTGAACAGGCGATGAGCACATTGGTGAATCGCATACGACTGAGCAGACCGAGCATGGCGCCCACAAGAACACCAGATGCCATGAAGGGAATCCAAACGAAGACAATCAAACCCCAGAAGCCCCACTTGTTGATGAAATCCCGCTTCTCTTGAGCAACGAATTCGACCGTGGACAGCACATCACCCATCACCTGATTTTGAAGGAGTGTGCCGACGATGCCTTCCTGCTTTGCGACCAAGGCCTGATGTTTGCCTTCCTCGCCACCGGTCTCAACACGCCCGGCAGCAGAACGGTCGGAAAGTGTCTGCACTTCATTGCGTGCACTGACAACCAGACGGCGGTCCTCGAGATAGTCGTCCATCTCTCGACGCATGTGATTCTCAATATCGGCCTCAACATCGACGTACGAGCGCTTGAATCGGAAGAAAGCGAAGCGCTGCTTCGGCTTGTAAATGATGCGAATGTACAGGGCTACGTCATCAGAATAGACCTTGGAACCACGATCGATGAGACGCTGCTTTGCAAACCATTTCTCCACTTCCTCAAGCGCTCGATCCTCAACACCAGCGAGAGTCCCTACAGTCTCAAAGAACTTGGAATAATCATCCACAAGTTCGGCCCTTTCACCTTGGGCTTCGACATCCATATCCAAGCCGTGTTCAAGCGTCTCAAAGATGCCCTGGCGACTGTCGACAGCCTTCGCTTGGAGGTGAAGGGGTTTCATCACCCCGAAGTCCTTGAATTCGTCGAGAACCAAGGTGACCATTGCACCACGAATCTCCTGAATATCGACGTGAGTCTCCATGGTTGTTCTGTATGGCACCAGCACATCGATGCTGATGTCACGCTCCTGCATCTTCCATTGATCCCAATCGATTTCCAATCGCATCTTTTTCTCGACTTTCTGTATGGCCTGTTGAATCAGGCGTTTCAGCTGAGACTCGCTCAGGACATCGTCTTCTTCGGTATGATAGAAACGATACATGAGTGGATATTGAACAAACAGGAAGAAGACCGACATCGACATCGAAACGAAAGCCATCCACCACGGTGGAACACCAGCAGAACCGCCGGCCAGCATCGCAGTCTCGCGACCTCCGCCCCATTCAGCGCCCATCATAATCCAGCCCCAATTGCCCAATTCAGATATGGTCCAACATCGACGGGATTCATCGGTGGTAATCTCGGCTTCCTTGACCGGTGCATCATCGACCCAAGGCAGCCAAGCCATCCCAGGGGCTCTGGATTTGATTTCGACCAACACATTGGATTGGGTGATGGTTTTCTCAGTCCAAATCTCTGTTGTGCTCACTACGGTGCCATCCCCATCGCGTTCCTCTTCGATTTCTAAGGTCCGATTGGTGAACTCTGTATGCAGATTATACTCGCCATCGGGCCATGTCGAGAAATCAATTTTGATGGTGGTTGAATTCTCTTCGATTTGCACGGTTCCGTTCCACGGAGTTCTCTCTTCACCTTGGCTGACAAGGTACGATATGTCGGTGTAAATAGCACCATCAGGGACATTCATCGCATCGATTCGAATGTTGTGTGAATCATCAATCCAGGCGTTGATCCAAACCTCATCACCCGGGTCTGTACAATTCTCGAAATCGAGGAACGAATCGGACAGCGTTTCGTCCATGTCGACGCTGTTTCCTAGCATCCCAGCGCTCATGGCCAGCGTTCCACCAAAGAACAGAATCCCATAGATAAGACCGCCAATCAGAACGAAATCTTCGATGCCTCGAGGGAAGCTGCGAGATTCGCCACTGCGTCGAACTCGAATCTTGTCAAGGTCCTTGTCAATCGAATCACGCTTCTCAAATTCATCGGATTCAATCCAGCCCGACCCATCTGTATCCAGTTCTTCGAGCAATTCATGAGGCGACATCAAATCCTCCCCGCCTTCGGCGGGGGTATCGGCATCGCTCATGGGTCGAGCAAGACGGCTCGCCTTTTGGCCCTTTGGACAGCGGGGGTCTTAGACCCCCGAGGCAAAATGAGGCGAGGTTTCATGTGAGTTCGGCTCTCAGCGAGTTCCATGAGAAATCGGCGGATATGGGTGTTCGCGGTCCTGTTCTGCCTGATGCTTCAGCAAATTCCTGATGGGGAAGCCTACCCGTACGGAATCTCCGGAGTCGAGAACGGTTGTACCTGCCATAACGCCGTGCCCACGGAGTCGGTCAGTATCACGTTTGAAGGGCTGCCAGAGCACTATGAGGCCAACAAAACATACACGTTCAATATTTCAGCCACTGGGGGCGCAGAATTGGTAGAAAATCACACCAATTTGGGTGGTTTCAATCTGTGGATGAGCAATGGGGTTCTATCCAACCTCTCAAGTGAGGTTCAGGTGTTCTCAGATAACGAGGTCGGCCATACGACAGAAGGCAACGATCAGCGAGCTTGGACAGTCAATTGGACAGCGCCCGATGATGATGAGGCGACGCTGATTCGTTACCGACTTCATGTCAATACTGTGAACGGAGATGGAATCCCTTCAGATGCCGATGAATGGAATCGAAAATTCGGTGCGTTTACGGGCGTGAATGGCGACCCAGAAATGGAGCCCATCAGCCCGCTATTCCTGTATGGTGTACCCGTTGTCCTGTTTGGGCTGGCAGCCTTGGTCTATTTCCGTGAAATGAGGAAACTGCGCGATGACGCGGCCGCTGAAGAAGAATGATGGTGCAGGGGGCAGGATTTGAACCTGCGAACCACTGAGGACTGGGACCTAAACCCAGCGCCGTTGACCAAGCTTGGCAACCCCTGCTTGACTCCCGCTCCACTGACCCTCGCTTAGAATGTAGCGATAACGACCGCTGAGGCGGTAACGGTCAAATGCTCCGGCTCACGGGATTCAATCCATGTCCAAAATCGCCGTGCTCGGTCTGGGCAATTGGGGAACGGCACTGGCTCACTCTTGGGCCAACGATTCTCACAAGGTGATTGGATGGACTGTGGAGGAAGAGGTCTACGGTACCATCATGGAAACAGGTGTCAATGAGAAGTACCTCCCTGGACAAGAGTTGAACATCGATGTCACCATGGATATTGGCGAGGCCATTGAGGCCAGTGAACTGATTGTGCTGTCTCTGCCGAGCGGTGTCATCCTCTCTGTCATCGATGATGTGATTCCACATCTTCGCCCTTCGCATGTGCTTCTCGATCTCGCGAAAGGTCTGGCTCCTGCAGAAGAAGGGGGCTCAGGACTCATTTCGGAAGCCATAGAGGCAAAATTGGCCAACGCGGGACTGTCGAATTCAGTCGTCGTACTCACGGGACCGACCATCGCACCGGAAGTGGCTCGTGGAGTCATCACCACAGCGATGGTAGCGGGACACGATATTTCGGTGGCGACCCGAATCGCCGATCGGCTCTCGACCGATTCAATCATTCTCGTCCCCACTGAGGATTCAGTCGGCTGTGAATTGTGGGGCGCGTTCAAGAATACCGTCGCACTGTCTTGTGGCGTGGTCGATGGACTGCGCGACAGCATTGGTGGTGACAATCTCAAGGCGGCACTGATTACCGTCGGATTCGCAGAAGGACAACGACTTCTGCCATTGATGGGAGCCAGGCCCGAAACTGCATTCGGACCGGCGGGCTTGGGAGATTTGTATGTCACCAGCGCCAGCCCCCGCTCACGAAACCGAACCTTGGGGGAGAAACTCGGGACCGGAAAATCACTCGAAGAGGCACTGGGTGAGATGCACATGGTCGCAGAGGGTGTCAGAGCGGCTAGAATGGTCGCGGAAAGAGCCGCAGCTCTGGGTTGGTCTGTCCCCTTCATCGATTCACTGTGCGCACTGCTCGACGGAGCCATTACGGCGGACGAATGTGTCCGTTCAATGGCCGAATCTCTGGTGTGAAAGCCTCAAGTCCCTCGACCTGTTGGGTGTGTCATGGCCTTTGAGGACCTAACCGAATTCGAGACACGGCTGTTCGAATGGATTCGGCAGTCTGATTTTGAGGGAGTTCCCTGGAAGGCAAAGCGTGCAGCCAAGGCCTTCAAGGTCGATGTTACGGAAGTCAACGAGGCACTGGCTGCATTGACAAGCAAAGTCCCCCACAACATCTACGTCCACTATGAAGACGGTGCGATTCGAATCAGTGCTGACCGCTGAATTGATTCTACGCTATGGGGATACTCTCAGTTCCTTTGACTTCGATATTCTCGTAAGTCACGGTAATTTTCAGTATGCAACTAGAGTTGCAGATGTCCACGCAGTTTTCCCAAAGCTGAATGGTTTCATTATGTGACCAAACCGAATCATCATCGCTGATTATACACGGAGATGATTGGACGAGATTTGGATCGTTCATCGCTGGAATTTGTTCACCGGATAAGAGGGAAACAATGAATGTAACATGGCGGGATTCGTCATCTTCGTTGTAATAATTTAGAAATTGAATCTTGTAAATGGTCTGACCCTCATTGACTAGGAAAAGGCGATTGAGAGGCTCAACTCGATGCGCGGATAAATCATAATCATACCAATCCAAGCGCTCTGATGTATCATTTGAAAAATTGCCCTCTGGTACAGCAGTCAATTGATTGAATTCGATTTCATCGACTGACATCCAAGAAATATTCTCGCCGAGATAGATGTCCGTTTTCGAAAATCGAAGGGAGAACGAGTTCGATTCCGTTTCACTCATCATTGGAAGAGACATTTTGGTGAATGATGTTTCAGAAGTGGCATCAACCAATACTGTGAACGTTTGACCATCTGCATTCAGATTGGATTGGACTTTTCCAGTTTGTTGTCCACTGGATGACAAACCACCCAGTGTACAATCGAATGTTGAAGTGCCATCGTCGATGGTGATGGATGTATAGGACCAAGCTAAATCATCAGAACCATCATCAAAACTGATTGATAGCAAACTGTCATTGGTTGAATTGGAGAGTGCAGAGGAATCATCTTCGAAGACAATGGTGTTGTTTGTTCCAAGATCCGACTCAAAAGAGACCACCAGGTAATACCAATATCCAGCGCCCAGAAGGGACGCGACGAGGATTGCGAGAGACACTTGCTTCCAATTCGCCAAGTCTACACCTCACGTTGTGGGAAAAAGGGAATTATCTCACGCCAACGTGCTCGAGGGGCATGGGTTTCACTATCCATGAAGCGGTGACGAATACTCAATGAAATTTGATCGATGATGACGACGGCAACATAGATGACAATGATCAGAGCCAAGGCTCGATCGTATCTTGAAAAGACACCGAGATAGTTGTTGAGATACCAACCGATTCCGCCAGCACCGACAAGCCCGATGACGGAACCGTGACGAATGTTATACTCAAACATGAATAGAATCTGACTGAGGATGGCGTTGCTTGCCTCGGGCAATGCGAAATATCGAGCGATTTGCCAACGAGGCAAACCCATCGCTCGTGCTGCCTCTAGCGGGTGGCGACTGACGCCTTCGAGTGCCTCATACTGCAATTTTCCGAGATAGCCGACCGTGTAGAGAGTCATCGCCAATACTCCAGCAAGCGGTCCTGGTCCAAACATGATTACGAAGATTAAGGCCCAAACAAGAGAGGGGAGCACGCGCAATCCGGCAAGCACGTTTCGGGTGATGGTAGACAACCAAATCGGAGACAGGTTGTGTGCTGCCATCATCGACAATGGAAGAGAAAGAAGCATGCCGAATAGAGTCGCCAAAAAGGCGATTTCAATCGTTTCTAATAATCCATGAATCCCTGCACTACAAGCCCAATCTGCACTCCATGTACATTCGGTCTGAGTCCAAGACGCACGTTCTGTGACGACACTGAAATCGGGAGGGAACATCTCGGACCAAAGAATACCAGCATTTCCCCAAGCTTGTCCCAAATTATCGATTGTGATGCCCAATTTGTTTGAAATCAGAACCGCAAGAATTGCAATGCCTGAATAGACGATGAGGCTCGGTCGCTTTTTCAGAAGTTGGAGGATATTCATACATCCACCTCCTCAATCCGAGTACCCTTGACATGCAGAACTCGGTCGCAAAATGTCGCAACGCGGACGGGGTTGTGATCGACAATCATGATGGCGATATTGTCCTCTTTGGCCAATTTCTGTATCAACTCAATGATTTCTTTTGCAGTCTCTGAATCGAGTTCCCCAAGACATTCATCTGCAAGCAAAAGTGTGGGCTGTTGAACCATGGAACGAGCGATGGCGACCCTCTGCTGTTGCCCACCTGAAAGTTGGCTGATTGAATCGAGAACCTTGTCTGAGAGTCCAACGGAATCAATGGCGTCACGCGCAGATTCCCGCAATTCAATTCCAGGCAACGAGAATAGTGTCTGCCATAGAGGCGCTCTAGGAAGTGCTCCCATCATGACATTGTATCCGACCGTCTGATAATTGATCAATCCAAGTCTCTGGGGAATGTAGCCAATTTCACCACGTCCCGTGGGGGCGGTGATTTTTCCTGAAATGGGGGCAATCAAACCGGCGACGGTTCGAAGCAAGGTACTCTTGCCGATCCCCGAACGTCCAATCACCCCAATGATCTCTCCTGGATGCAGATCGAGATTCACATCGATGAGCAAGGGAGAGTCTCTCTCGAAGCCAACGGAGGCATCGCGGACTGTGAGAACCGGACGTTCCATGAAAGGGGCGACCCCCTAGGCCCTTTTCAAACATAGGTCCGGCCCAGCCCTATGGGCTGGGCCGGATTTCTACTGTTTTTTGTTCAACTGTCGTACTTGTCATCGAAGTAGGCAGAGATTCCAGGGATGTTCGCAATGGCATCACTGTACGATCCAAGATGGGCTTGACTGGTGACGGATACAACCGCTCCCTTGTTCTCAAGGACATTCTTCAGAATCTCACCACCACATGTGTTCTGTGAGATGTTTGCAACCTGATGTGTGGTCATGCTGTAGCAACCTGTGTAGTTGGTGCCGCCCATTGGATAATCCTCGACCCACATCTCGCTGCTCATTGCAAGCATAGCTGCAACGAAGGCATCTTGCTTCTCTGAATCAATTTGATTTGGATCCACCATCACTGGATGCGTGGGTACCTGTCCAAAGGCAGGCTCAAGCATTCGATATTCATCACGATCCAAGCACCATTCGTTGCCCTCACAGTGGTCCTCGTAAGAGGAGGTTTTCGCAAATGCGACATCGCCGGCACCGGCAGTCATGCATTCGAATGCACCACTATAACCGTAGTATTGTGCGCCACTTTCTGGAATTGTAGCGACATCAAAATGGTTCTCGATGGTGGTTCGCAGAGACTCGATATCATCGGGATCACCTTGTACATCGACCATACCCTGACCAATCATGTATCCCATCGGCATCAGCATACCCGCTGACTTCAACCAACCAGTGTGGCACGAACTATTGCCCTCAAGTTGTTCAAGGGAGGTGATGTTGGAACTGTTTCGAACCCAGGCCGAAGCAGTGTAGTATGTGCTCCCATCAGACTTTGTATCCGCGAGAATGGCTTCAAGGCCATGAGATTGCCAAGCAACAAATGCTGCACCTCCATCGAGGAAAGCGGCATCAGCGTGTCCGAAGCGGACAGCTTCGATTGCCGCGTTCGAACTGGAAATAGGATAGATTTCAACGTCATATCCTGAGTGAGCAGTGATGTAATCCGCCATGAATTGTGGATTTGTATCCGGATTTTCATAATCATCCTTTACTGTAAATGCCAGACGGATGACGTGGTCATCATCGTCATGATCATGGTCATGGTCATCACTGTCGCCTAGGCAGCCAGCAAGTGCGGTTGTCATCATCAAGCAAACTACGATTGCATTCTTCAATATTGTATTTCTTTTCACTGTATCACATCTAAGGTTTAGGTTCCCTTGAATTCGCCCGGCGGACGATAATGAATATAATGTTTAGGTTGCCCTTAATTCTGATTTCAATTTGTGAATTCAGGGCCGCATATGCTCGATTCTCTTCAAAAACAGCATTGTTGGAATAACAGCCCACCCTACTGCAGACAGCCAGATGTAATTTGGTGACAGGTGTGGTTGACTGGCCGAAGCAAGTCGGGTTTCCATCAAGAGTTGGTAAACACCATTCGGGCTGAACAAATCGGTCTTCTCCTGAATCTGATCAAACGCAATTGAGGTGGTATCTGTAACATCCACTCCCATCGATTGGGCGATGATAAGTGTCGGAATCAGCCACAGGAAGACGAAGAACAACCAGGTCCCGACACCGAGGGTGACAGATGCACCTACATCGCGCGCGAGGGAAGAGGCGAGAAGTTGGAGGCTGGTGTACCACCAAAGTAGCAGCCCGGTCGCGAACAGGAACATGGCG
>JAKUOE010000055.1 GCA_022449845.1 Candidatus Thalassarchaeum sp. | reverse complement strand
ATACCAATTATCGGAACTATTTGCCTCCCACTCTGGTGCATTGACATCATTGATTCCATGGACTTGATTTCCAAATTGTTCGTGAACAGATGAATTCAGAGAGACATTGTTCATCATCAGGGTACTCTTCGTGAGGTTCCATCCGGTTGCATTCTCTTCAGGCAACATGTCGTGATGGCCGTCTAGTAGAGAGGCGGTATTGTCTGGATACAACACTGCGACCTGATGAGACATTTCTGAATGATTCCCGTGATCAGAATGGTCCGAATAGATGTGGTCATTGTCCACGAGCAAGTGATACTGGTCCCAAACTCCTGTTTTGTCATCGTTCTCAAAATCTTCTAGATTGTCACTGGTTAGATGCGGCCATGTGTATCCTCTGTCTTCTGTCCACTCTAGGAGGTGTTCTGGTGTGTCTCGTGCAGGATCGATGGTGATGGAGAGGACGACCAAATCGGATTCATCTGACATCTCTCCCTCGATGTAATTCAGATTGGCTTCAATTGCGAGGCACACATCGGGACAAGAGGTGTAGGTGAAGGCCACAACAACGACCTTGCCGTGATAATCTGAGAGCGACACACTCTGTCCGTTCTGATCGGTCAGCGTGAAGTCAGCGGCAGGAGAGGCTGGATTGTATTCCATTCCGTTGAAATCGTGTGCACCATCCTCATGCTCGTGCCCCATACATCCTGCCATGGATGAAATCATCATTAGAACCGCTACGGCGATTGGTTTCCCATTCATGTTTCGTCGAGTTGAAATGGGTATTTCAGATTGCCCCATCATCGATTTCAGAAGGTGGCGCGGACGGAGAGATTTGAACTCCCGCGGCGAATACCACCGGATTTCAAATCCGGCGCGATACCAGGCTATGCGACGTCCGCAATGAATGGGCCGAGACACTGCTCGGATATGTGTGTTCACCTTCACACGCCGTAGTATCCGGGGCGACACCAATCGGGCAATGTATCGGCGGCATCAGGGTGAGTCAATCCAATGAATAGAACCATGACGACGATGAAGAAAACAGGGAACAAGGCCGTTGCCGTCAACACCCGACTGTCATCATCTCCTTGCAGATGCATGAAGATGGCTGCGATTCCGATTCCTTTGACCACACCGACCGCGACGAGGATGAAAACAACAGTCCCCATACTTACCGCGTCTCGCATCGAGAAGGTGAGTGCAACAGCGACAACCTCGATTGCGGTGAAAATCATCAGTATCCAGAAATTGAATGCATATCGATCAAATCCTAAGATTGTGTGATGTCCATCATGTCCATGTTCGCTCATTTTCATGCCTCCGTTAATACAAGTAGAATGCGGGGAAGACCAACACCCAGACCAAGTCGACAAAGTGCCAGTACAGACCGAAGTACTCGATACTGACTGCATTCTCAGGAGTATATCCACCTCGGAATGCCTTGATGACCATGTAAAACAACGCCACCATTCCTCCGAATACGTGTACACCGTGTGTACCCGTGGTCACATAGAATGTAGAGGCGGACATTCGAATATCAAAGATAGCTGACGCACCTGCGGCACAAGCCCCGGCATGATCCTCTCCTCCATGATGATCCCATTCATGGCAATAGGTATACTCTGAAGCATGTATAGTGAATCCATCAGCCAATAGACTTGGAGAGTGGAACAAGGCATCTTCTCCGTGCCCGATTTCGAATCCGATGAACCATTCGACCATCTTGAAGATTAGGAAAAGGGGCGCCAATGCGAGAGTTGCGAGAAGATACTTCCCTACCTTGCTATTGCGTTCAGCATCGCTTAGACTTGCATCCTTCGCCGTCTTCAACGCGAGGACAATTGTGTAGGACGAAATAATCAGAGCGAAGGTGTTGATTGCACCTGGAATCAGCGTGTCGGGCATGAATCCAAGTGCTGCGTGGGCATACTCCTGATGGTAACCTCCCTCAGCGATGAAGTAGGATGCGGGCAACCAGCATGCCTGTCCTTCAGTGAATACACCCGAAGAGAACAGTGCCTCACAGTTCTCAATACCTGTTCTGTATCGCAGATAGGTACTGAAGAGGCTGCTAAACACCATCATTTCCGACATCAGGAACATCCAGATTGCCACTTTACGAATGTCGATGGTTCGGAAGGGCGTCCCTCGTGATTTTGCCTCATAGGAAAGTGGTTCACCTTCCGTTCGACCTTGGATTCCATGACCCCAATCTTGGCGCCAGAACACGGTCAGCCCTGCTGTGAAAATCGCCAATCCTGCGATGAGGAGTCCGAGTTCAGATGAATGAATCGCGTAAGTCCAGACATCCGCATTATCATCCCATGTTTGAGTGAATACCTTGGTCCATCCAAGCAAGAAGAAGCTCGAACCGAAAGCAAGCATAATCGGAGCCCACGAATTGTGAGGTGGTCCTCCGTGCCCGTGTGTCCAATCATGAGGACCCCAGTGGCTGTGCTGATGATCATGGTGATCGTCGTGCCCACCGTAACTCATTCTTCCTCACCTCCATTATCCTCTGGAATCATCATCCATTCAATCATTCGGCCAAAGAATCCAGGCTCTCCATCGTCATGTTCGGCCCACTCCGGGGCGAACTTCAAGTGAGGCAAGTTGCTTGGATCATGTGAAGGCGTTGGTGGTGGGCTTGTGACCATCCATTCCATGGACCAACCACCCCAAGGGTCACTTGGTGCTCTTTGACCTCTCAAACCACTGACAATCATGTTGTAAACTAGAATCAAATTGCTTGCAAAGAACATGAATGCTGCGATTGTAATCATCATGTTCCAGTCTGCTGCTTCGGCTGGCAAAGCGAAATATTCGTCAGTGGTGATGAAGTACGTATGTTGTCGTCGAGGCATTCCTTGGATTCCAAGACGATGCATCGGCCAGAAAATCAGGTTATACGAGATGAATCCAGTCATGAAATGTAGGATTCCTAGTTTCTCATTCATCATTCGACCAGTCGCCTTGGGGAACCAGTAGTAAATGCCGGAGTAGAGTCCGAAGACGATTCCACCTACGAAGACGTAATGGAAGTGTGCGACGACGAAATAGGTCTCGTGTAGGTGCAAATCCATTGCAATCGCTGGGAAGTACATTCCAGAGATTCCACCCAGTGTAAACGTGACCAAGAATCCGAGAGCCCACAGCGTGTGGGTTCTGTAGACCAGACTACCACCGTGCATTGTTTGCAGCCAGTTGAAGATTTTAATTCCGGTTGGAACCGCGACAAGCATTGTCGTCAGCATTGTGACGAATCGCAGCAATGGGCTCATTCCAGAGGTGAACATGTGGTGGCCATAGACAATGAATCCAATGATTCCAATACCTGCGAGAGCGAAGACCATTGATTTGTAGCCGAAAATGGTTCGTCGTGCACTGGTTGATAGGACCTCAGAAATCACACCGAAGGCCGGTAGAACAACCACGTATACCTCAGGGTGACCGAAATACCAGAACAGGTGACTCCACAGCAGCGGATCGCCACCGCCCGCGACTTCGTAGAACACCGTACCTATCGTCCGATCCAGTAAGACTTGAATCAATCCGATTCCAAACGCAGGAATCGAGATGAAGAGCATCAATGTTGCAATTAGCATTGACCAAGAGAACAGTGGCATCTGCATCCATCCCATACCGGGTGCGCGCATGGTGCAGAACGTTGTCATGAAGTTGATACCAGAAATCGTCGATGAAGCGACAATGAGAATTTGTCCAGCCACCATAACGTCGCACCAGAATGGGCTGTATGTGACACGATATACGGCGCATATCCAGTCCAGCCTGTGTCCGCCCCCTGTCCACTGAAGATTCCAGAGAAGATGAGAAGCGCAGCAGCAGGGTTGAGCCAGAACGCCAGCGCGTTCAATCGAGGCAAAGCGAGGTCTTGTGCGCCAATCTGTAGCGGGACAATCCAATTCGCAAATCCTGCAATCATCGGCATGGCGGCGAGGAAAATCATCGTCGTACCGTGCATGGTGAAGAACTGATTGTATTCATCTTGAGTCAGGAAATCATTCCCAGGTGAGGCCAATTGAATGCGGAAAATCATTGCGAATAGACCACCGACTCCGAGGAAGAAGAGACCGTTGATCATGTACAGAGAACCCACCTTCTTGTGGTCTGTACTGGTGATGAAATCACTGAACCATGGCCAGAAGTTTTCCCACGCAAACGCATCTGGATTCTGTCTGTAAAAGACCCAGGTAACGCACCCTAGTGTGATGATGACCATCAGAAGAATCGCAGTGGCTAGAACGGTCAGCCCACTCGCTTGTTCAACAGGTTGAGGCCCAATGTCGACCGCCAGACGCCCGTACATATCGCCCGTACTCATGCCGTCTCCGTTCACCGAGTTGGTGTGGAGGATGAATTTCGCCCCACCTTCTGAAGGAGCCGTCCATTCGACTTGCCATTCCGTCTGGTCATTTCCTTGCCCAGTATCTTGGTTGTCTATACCATTGTGTGTGACACTACCATCGGGATTTTCTTTCACCGATTCATCGATAGCTGCAAGAGATCCTGCGCTCGCCCAGAGATGGAATCCACCGAGTGCAGTTGCCCCGGGGTCCGTGCCCGATGGACCACCTGTAAATGAGATATTGAGTGTGTAAGTTGCCCCGGCTTCCAACTCATCCGGTAACCCTTCAAGACTGGGAACGACCTCAGCACTCGGATTCGATGCGTGACAGGTACAACCATCATTTTGAGCACCAGATACGCCGTAGGGGAGTGACTGCGCACTTGGTGCGACAACTACCGCAAGCAATAGAATTGCAAGAATTACGAGGGCGCGAGGGTTCCTCATGGTCTTCAGCATCATTTCACCTCAGGCGTGTACCTCGACAACGGCCGTCATGTAGCCGTGGTCCTTCCCACAGTATTCAGTACACATGAGCAGAGAAGAACCGATTTCGTCAGTGCTAGGGGTATGATAGAGTCGTGTAATCATGCCAGGTTGGGTATCTTCCTTGAGACCCCAATCGAGGAAGAATGGCGCATGGGTCACATCCACAGAAGTCATATTGAACATGTATGATTCTCCCGCTTTCAATCGAAGAAGTGGTTTGGTTTGTCCCTCAACATCGATGTTTGAAACTTCGCAAATGTCGGCATCTAAATCCCCACAATCAAAGTTCCAATTCCATTGACTTGCAGTGATGGTCACCTCGTGTGCGTCGGGATCGGCAGTCCAGAGGTCGTCGATGGGACCCCATGCGATAAAGGTCAGATAGATAATCAGGATGAACGGAATGATTGTCCAAGTTAATTCCATGGTCATGTTGTCATTTTCCTTGGGGAAAACACCAGGAATGAAATTATCGACATTGTTGTTGCTCCCGTCCTTGGAACGATATCGAAGGGAATGATGAAACATCCAGACAATGACAATGACGAGGACGATTAGAGCCCAGAAATTGAATTCGTCGAATAGGGCCCAGAACACATCGCCGCCCGCCCTCATAGTGCATCCTCAGCCGGCCCGGAGCGAGGACGCTATATGAGCGTTGTCTGGCCCCCCGTAGGGGGGTCAGCAAAACGAATTGAAACTCGAATTCCGTCCGATTATATCAAGAATCAATTCTGTTCATTGACCCTCGATGGGAGATTGGGCAAAAGGACTTCTGGAGGTCTTCGATGCCGCAGGACCGAGATGCGCGTTTTTCAATGGCCGGTCAGGCCTTGGGACAAGCCCGCTTTCGCAATCGTCTTTTGACCATGGGGGGATGTGGTTGCCCCATCATTGTCGAAGGCAGAAAGGATGTTATTGCCCTCAAATCAATGGGATTTAATGGCCCGATTGAACCTCTGAATCGAGGCTGGGATCAATCACGATTTGTGACCTACATCTATGAGACATATGGCATTCTCAATGAGGTGGATCAGGGCGCCTCTGTCATCCTGCTCATGGATTGGGATCGGACTGGAGGCCGTCTGCAACGGAAAATCGGAGAACGATTGCAGGCTTTCGGTATGAGAATCGACAATGAGACACGAATGGAATTGGTTCGGGCGATGAAACCAGAAGGACGCACGGTTGAGGGATTGAAGGCCCATGCGGAAAAATTGCTTCCCCATATCGATCAGATAGATCCTAGAGGAACTGAAGAAGGGTGATCACTCGATTCGAATTGCGATTTGAAGATCCAGTCGAGCTTCCAAACCATCTCTAATTTGGTCCAAGTCGGCCAATCTCCTTGCGAGTTCATCTTGGAGTTTGGTGATGAGTCCATTCTTCATTCGAATCCAACGTGGATCCGGCACATTTCCTTCTGATTGTGCCCGCCAATTCGCTTCGGCCAATTGCCCCATCTCTCGCATGATTCTCCGATGCCATGCATTTTCTGCATTGTCACGTAGTTCATCGATAAGAGGTAATAATCTGAGCCGTTCGCTTTCCAACAATGCGGCTTCCATCGGCTCTAGGAATCCTTCCAAATTTCCCTGTCTTGTGACCTGTCCATCTTGAAGCAGTTGCAGTGGTTCTGCCCCATCATCGAGGACTGGAGAACCACGTGAGTCCAGGTAGAGCCAGCGTCGAACGGTGGTTCTGGTCAGACTGTCCACAGTCCAATCGATGCAGACGCACCATGCTGCATCAACTGGGGTGGAATCTCGACGATTGGCCTGAAGAAACAATGTTTCATCTCCCTCAATATTCTCAATCAGTAAACGTACGAGAGGATGATACGGCGTGATGTAGATGTGGTGAGGGTGTAGTCTGGCGATTTCTCGTTCAAAGACGACATGAAACCAGTACGGTCCTGAACGATCTGCTGCTGTCGTGATGACATCTTTCCATCCCACAGTATCCTGATCGATTCGGAGCGGGTCCAAGACCCGTTGATTCAATTCATGAACCAGATTGTCTTCAAGTCCTAGCATCCAAACACCTGGCTCACCTGTAGGATACAATTGTGCTTGTTCACCGAGTTGATGCATCATCCAATCCTGCAATTGTTGAGAACTGATTCCCAACTGATGTCGATGAACCGAATTGCGGAGCGCGGAGATTCCAGGGTCCGGTCCGACCCATTCTCGTTCCTCATTCGCTCGCTCTTCGAGCCAAGTATCCCGTCG
The DNA here is from genome assembly GCA_022449845.1 of Candidatus Thalassarchaeum sp. Taxonomy (GTDB): domain Archaea; phylum Thermoplasmatota; class Poseidoniia; order Poseidoniales; family Thalassarchaeaceae; genus MGIIb-P. Next base: position 2,200 of record JAKUOE010000055.1, on the reverse strand, counting down.
ATCAAGGAGGGTGAGGACTCCTTCATTCTCATTCTCCACATCTTCTGCATTCACCATTCTAAGTCCGAGCGGGCGATTCAATTCGGTTCGAGCGACCATTTTCATGGCTTCACCAAGCAGAGGGTCAAGCATCCCCAATGCATCTTCGAACAATCGTATTCGGTGATACAGTCGATGTAGAATTGCCGCATCGATTGTCCCCTCAACAGCGAGATTCAGAATTTGAATCTCTTCTGCGGTTTGTCCGAATCGATCCAGTCTTCCGATTCGCTGTTCAATTCGCATTGGATTCCACGGTAGGTCGTAATTCACCAATCTGTGGCAGTGTTGTTGATCTAGACCTTCGCTACCCACTTCACTGGAAAGAAGAACATCGAACTCTCCATTTCTGAATCGTTCACGAATCACATCTCTATCCAACATCCGAGTTCGACCGGTAATGACTTCGCAACTGATTCCATCTGTAGTTAGACGTCGCTGGAGGTGTTGCAGAGTTGCATGAAAGTGACTGAAGAGGAGAATGCCGCCTTCACTGTCAGCCTCTAGGCTCTCTTCAATCCATGAACGAAATGCATCGTACTTAGAATCCGTTTCCCCTAGGGCTTCAGCTGCATCGATGAGTTCGTTCAGATTTCCTAGGCGACGAAGCATGCGAACCTCGACTTCTTCGAGATTGATATCCTCTTCATCGTCACCCTCAATGTCCAGAACCTCACGTGCTTGCGAATGCAATTGACGAACCACATGTCCTGCAAATGCTGGCAGACAAGATGAAGCCATACGCTCCGGTACAATCAACGCCCAATCGAAGACCTCACCTTCAGGATGCCTCATCTGGATGAGCGTTCTTGCCCATGCTCGGGCGGCCTCGTAGAGTCTCCACTCTTCAGGAGTCAACGTGATATCAAGTGTAATTGCCCGACGTCGCGCTATGTGCCAATCTAGGTCTCGTCGTCTAGTTCGCACCAATAGATCGTTGAGTGGTCGCAGTCGTCGAACTAGGTTCGCCAACACTCTCCTCGAAGTTTCAATTCTCTCTGCACTCCAAGCATCGGGAGACTCAACCAACCGGATGGCTTCTTCCAACCGCGGGTCTCCCGCGAATCCAATCGTATGCTGGAGTGCTCTGAAGTGATCGATAGCTCTGGGCAGATTCGGTATCGGTCTCGAAATTCCATCCAGTACATCGTTGAGCATCCGTGTCGGTCTCATGGTCCGGAAGAACTGCTCAACGGTCGGCCATCGGTCTGGTGCGAGTAAACTGAGTTGCACCCACAATTCTTCTTCCCGGAGATTGACAGGGGTGGCCGTCATCAGCACACTCTGACGCGAGCGCATCGTCAGCAATTGTGCTGCATCATGCAAGCGATTCCGAGGGTTCCGACAATGATGTGCTTCATCGATGATGGTCAGCATCACTTCCGGCAATGTATCCATCAATTGTTCGAGATTTGCTGATCGTTGAAGGATACCATGACTGACGATGACTATCCGTGGTTCTCCTTCGGCGAGTCTTTCGACAATTCTGCCCAGACGTCGACCACTGTCAACGACCTCCGCCTCCAAATCCCCACGATGATGTAATTCCTGCTTCCATTTCGATCTCAGAGATCCAGGACAGGCAATGATGACTGCACCACAGTCACCCATCGCGTGGAGCCTACGAATGATTCGAATCGCCGAGATGGTTTTTCCCAGCCCCACTTCATCCGCGATGAGCAATCCTTGCCAAGGTGAGGCGGCCAATCGTGCGGCTGGAAGATGTTGATGTGGTTGATCATCCCATCTCCCAAAAGCATGCATCGGTGCAACGTCATTCGCTGGAAATCGCAGAAGAAGATTCGCCCAGCGAAGCTCCGCCGGGAGATTATCGGCCATGGCCGAATCCCCATCATCTCTTGCTCCTGAGACGGCCATAGGTCCAACGGTCGAGCGGGCGTTCTTGAACCCTCGGATGGGGATTCCCTTCTCTAGGGAAGTTGGACACCATTTTGTTTGACCGTATTCAGCACAACGTGAGTTACAGTTCTGATAATTCCTTCACTCGATAAGACCGTCTTGGAGAGGTCATCCAGATGGGCTCTGTCACGCACACGTGCAAGTACCATCGAGTCAAATTCACCGGTGACATCGTAGATTCCGAAGACGCGTGAATCCTCAGCAATCCTCCGTTGGACTTCCATCAAGCGTCCTTTCTCAA